>NZ_NTLW01000052.1:0-25193 GCF_002632075.1 Pseudoalteromonas sp. ESRF-bin5
AAATGTGCAAACACATCAGGGCCAGACTCTTGCTCGATAAAACCAAAACCTTTTGCTTCGTTAAACCATTTTACTGAACCAGTAGTTGTAGTAGACATAATATGTATCCTAAAAAATTAATATAAGTGTGCCTGAAAAGAGGCGATTGAGCCGGAAAAAATAGTTAACTTGAGGATAACGCGCAGGATTATTACTAAAACAACGGGGTACTAACAAATAAAACAAAACTTCTTTCAAACTAGTATTCAAAATGGGTTATTGCTAACCCATTTAATTGTTTAGCAATTAGATGCTAACAATGTTCTCAGCCTGTGGGCCTTTTTGACCTTGAGTAACAGTAAACTGCACACGTTGGCCTTCAGCAAGGGTTTTAAAACCGTCGCCAGAGATTGCGCTGAAATGTGCAAACACATCAGGGCCAGACTCTTGCTCGATAAAACCAAAACCTTTTGCTTCATTAAAAAATTTAACTGTACCAGTTGTTGTATTAGACATAATAGATCCTAAAAATAAATAAAAGTGTGCCCTAAATAGGCAATTTAACAGGAAGAAAACGTGCATTTAACTGAGGATAACGCGAAGGATTATTACTAATATCAACGAGGTACTTACAAATAAACTGGGTTTTCATCAACCCGATGCCGAGCAGGATAACAGCATGTTTGATAATACACCAAGCTTTATTGTCATTTTATTTTTTAGCCTTAGAAAGAATTAAATTAAAAAGCCGTGTTTAACATGGTGTATATTGATCTTGAAATTTACGGCTTAAACCTTTTTTATTCAGTTAGTTAAAGAATATAAAGCCCAGTATTAATAACGCTATCCACACAGTTTCAGCCACAATTAAAATAATGGGTTTTATGCCCACTTCGGTAAGCTTTCCCAAGTTAGTTTTCATGCCAATGGCGGCAATAGCTGTAATTAAAAAGAACTTTGACAGTTCATTAGCGCTTTCGAGTAAAACGCTTGGCAGCGAAAAACAGCTGTTAATTACCATTAAAATAACAAAACCAATTAAAAAGCCAGGTACCTTAGGTAAGTCGCTTTTATTGCTTTGATTGGAGCGATTAATTATAACCATCATTATAAGTACAACAGGCAGTAACATAGCTACACGTACAAGTTTGGTGAGTGTGGCAATGTCGCCGGTTTCTGGCGATACGGAATAGCCCGCGCCCACAACTTGGGCTACATCATGTATGGTACCACCTAAAAATACCCCTGCGTTATGGGCATCAAATTCTAGGTAATTAACAATGATTGGATAGAGAATCATTGCAATGGTCGACATAGCTGTTACGCCAATAACAGTAAGTAACGTATCGCGCTCTTTGTGTTCGCTGTTGGGCATAATCGACGAAATAGCCAATGCAGCCGATGCACCGCAAATAGCCACAGATCCGCCAGTTAAAGCTCCAAAGCGCTTTTGTAAGCCAAATACGCGCGCAAGTACTACCCCTAAAATAATGGTGGTGAATATAGCACCAGCAAGCATAAGTGCAGTTTGCCAGCCCAGTGTAATTAAGTCGCCTAAAGCAATACGTGTACCCAAAAGTACAATGCCGACTCGCAAAATAGTGGAGCCGGTAAAGTCGATCCCTTTTGCGCAAGGGCTGTCACTTTGATACAAAAACGATACCGCCATACCGAGCAATAAAGCAAATAACATAGCGGGTGCGCCGTAATGTTCACTTAAAAATAAGGCTGCAAGCCCAGTCATTGCTGCAATACTTGCACCTTGCCAAAGTGGCGATACATACGCTTTTAATACATTACTTACTCGCCGCATTAGGCGTTAGCTGCGGTTAATGCAACAAGTACTTGGCGTTTTCGCTCACCAGTAAATGGACGACGCCCGTGCATAGCCATTTCGTTATCAACCAGTGCTACATCGCCATCTTGCCAGGCTAAATCAAAGGTAAACTCTTTTGAAAGCTCAACAATTTTATCAAGTCCCGCTTTAGGAATAGCACTGCCATCGCCAAAAGTAATGGCAACCGATGGGTTTTCTCGTACGCCCTTCCAACCCATGTAAGCGGCAATAAGCTGGTTGTAAAAAACTTGTACGCCGTTTTCAAGGGTAACTACCGCAGGTAAAACCGGGGTAATTGCTTTTAAAGAGCCATCGTCTAGCCACTCCCACTCATAACCTAGCTCGGTAAGTTTACTGTGCGCTTCTTCTTTATTTTGTACGCTGAGCGTGCTTTTCCAACTGCGGCCTTGGCCCGATGTTGCATCGTCGGCTGCAGGCATGTAAGTGGTGTACTTTAAGCCTTTTTGTTCAAAGTCATCGGCTAATTGGCTATCAAATTGCTTTAAAGCGCTAAATAATTTATCTGAGCGGCAAAGCGGTGTTGCGCCGCCTTCCTCTGCTGCCGATTTACAAAAAAAGAATAATTTACTTGGCGAAATAGGCGTTTGAGCCATTTCGTGGTGTAAGTAAATTTCTACATCTTTTGGCGCTTCGTTAGCGGTAAATACACGCTCGGTAAAGTTAATACGTACCGCGTTAGATAGTGACTCTTGGTAAGTAAAGTTATCGTAATCAAACCCTGCTGAAAACGTATCAAAGGTTTCAGCGCTATTAATCGGAAAACCACGAAACAGTACAGCACCAGCGCTGCGCAGTTTGGTTTCTAGTTCGGGTTTATTTGCTCGAATGAAAGCCACCGCCTCTTCAACGGTGCTGGCGTTATTATTATTAACCACAATGCACGGAAAAACCGAGTCATCAAAGGTTAATTGAGTAGGCACTGCGGCGTAGTTAAGTTCGGTAGCTGACATTGTATTTTCCTAATCGTAAATAGGGTGAAAACGGTTAAACGCTGCTTCACAAAAGTGACCAGGGTCGTTAAAGCGGCGGTTAATATTAAGTGCAGAAATATCGGCCATTTCTTGCTCATTGAGTTCAAAATCAAACAGCGATAGATTTTCTGTCATGCGTTCAAGTTTTGATGTTTTAGGGATGATGGCTGTTCCGCGTTGCACGCCCCAGCGCAGCACAACTTGTGCTGGTGTTTTACCATGGTTTTGCGCCGCAGCTTTCACTACGCTTTGCTCAAGCACAGACTCTGTTTGATCGGCCATTTCAAGCTCTAGGTACGAAAGTGCGCCCAGTGGAGAAAATGCAGTAACCGGAATGTCGTATTGTTTTGCCAACCTTATAAGGCGCTCTTGCGTTAAATAAGGGTGCGATTCAATTTGCAGCATAGCGGGTTTAACGGTGGCGTAGGTCATTAAATCGTGAAGTAATGCGCTTGAGTAATTACATACTCCAATGCGTTTTGCTTTGTTGTTATGTACTTGCTCTTCCATTGCTTGCCACGTTAAATGTAGTGGTACTTTTGCCAACTCCATGTGTGGGTTTTGGGCATCTGGGTCTACAAACCACTCTGGCGGGTAGCGTGTCTCGATTGGTACAAAGGTTTGCGCAATCGGAAAGTGAATTAAGTATAGGTCGAGGTAGTCGAGCTTTAAATCGCTGAGTGTTTTATCAATCGCAAGCTCTACATGCTCGGGCGCATGAAAGGTATTCCAAAGTTTTGACGTTATCCATAGCTCTTCTCGGGTGCACAGGCCGTCGTTAATTGCTTGGGCTATGCCATCGCCAACCTGTTCTTCATTACCGTAGTCTGCGGCACAATCAAGATGGCGGTAACCCGCTTTAATGGCTTGATACACCGTTTGCGCGCAATCTTCTTGTGCTACTTTCCATAAACCGAACCCGACTGGCGGGATATTATTTAATGAACTCATTGGGAATTCCTGTTAAAATTGCATAATGACTTTGGTCTTGTATAAGACATAAGTTATTATACGAATCTAACAGTGTCAACACTGCGCGCACCGCTAGGTGTTAAAACAGCGAATTAAAAAAGCTGCAGATAGCAAAAAGGCAGCGATTGCTGCCTTTAAAAAATTTTTATTTGTGAGTTGTTTTACATCTGTTAATCAAGCTCAATTTGGTAATGGTAATGATCGCTTCGGCACTTGCTTTGGCGGTATTCAATACGTTTACCTTCAATTGATTCGGTAATGCGTGACACTAATAACAGTGGATCGCCAGTTTTAATTGCGAGCATTTTTGCATCAGTTTCGTCGGCTAATACCGCTTTTATGCTGTCTTGGGTTTTGTGCACGGTTTGATTAAATTTGGTTTGGTAGTAGTGGTACAATGTATGCGGAATATCACTACTTTGATGTATATCAGGAAAGTAGCTTTGTGGAAGGTATATAGTTTCGCTCATACAAAATTCGTTATCAAGAATACGCCTACGCACAAGCTTAGTTACTTTATCTTTTTTATTAAGTTGTAAGGCATCGATAACATCGTGTGGTGCGGGGCATAGCTCAACCGATAACAGCTCTGCCTTGGGTAAGTCTGCACCTTTACCATCGGCCTGAAGCGGGAAAAACCTAAACAGTGCGTCTTGCGCGGTATGCTCAGATACAAACGTACCTACACCTTGTCGGCGAGTGACTATTTTATCGTCGGTTAGTAAGTTAAGGGCTTTACGAACAGTGCCTTGGCTTACATTAAATTCTTCAGCAAGGCGAAATTCGCTAGGTAATGCTTCGCCAGGTACCCAGCGTCTTTCAACAATGAGCTGTTTAATATAATCAGCCACTTGTAAGTAAAGTGGTTGAAAAGCCAAGCTTGGGCCACTTAATTTGTGATCAAACATAGAGTTACTCATTGTTATTTACCGTTAAATTCAATCCACCTGTAGTTATAACATAAGTGGTACTTTTTGCGCATTTTTGCGTGCTATCAGTTAATTGTGAGCTATTGTATTACAGCTTGTTTTTACATTATGCCTAAAAACAAATCGTTACACTACAATAGCGCACCCCAAGGAAATTTAAAGTGTTCAGTATTTCATTCGAACTTATATTAGTTATGGCGCTTTGCTTAAGTGCAGCCACACTATTGCAAACACTCAGTGGGTTTGGTTTTGGGCTTTTAGTGGTAGCCAGTTTTACACTATTAGATGTATTGCCATTAACGGCAACCACGTTTTTAGTCAGTTTGTTAGGGCTTGTTAACTCAACCACTGTGGTGGTTAAAAACCGCAACGCAGTAAAAATCCCCGAACTAAAACTCATGCTGTATACGGGCATTCCGCTAATGTTGCTAGGGTTTGTTTTACTTGAATATATGTCGGCGCATTTAACTCAGTTTTTAAATTTTATATTGGGCATTAGCATTTTATTGTGCTGCGCTTTAATGCTAGTAAAACGAAAACGAAAGCGAACCGACAGGCAAAGTCGTCCTCGGTCCTTTTTAATTGCAGGCGGGGTAAGTGGTTTACTGGGCGGGTTGTTTTCAACGTCGGGACCGCCGCTGGTGTTTCAGTGCTATAAACAAGCTTGGTCTATTGAAGCAATTCGTAGTACGTTACTTGCAGTGTTTACCATTGGTGGCATAGTGCGGGTGGGTATTGCTTTATTTGGCACCTTGCCTGATCTCGATATTATGTTTTTAATTGCGGCTGCAATTCCTTTAGTATTACTTGTGACTCATTTTTCAAGACGCTTAACCCCATACGTAGATGCAAAATGGATACGCATTATTGCCATCACGCTACTGGGTGTAAGTGGTGTATCGCTGGTGGTTACCTCGGCGCCTACCCTAGTTTAAAGTGAGTGCTGTTAATTAATTAAAGTTAAGTTTATTTACATTGACATAGGGATCACAATTATTTAACTTGTGTCTTATACAAGACTATAGTTGGTAAGGAACTCCCATGAATGCATTTGAATTACGTGAGCCAGACTGGAACGCAATAGAACCAGCGCGCTTAATTGCAGAGCCTAAATTGCAAGGCCATGTGCTAGTTTTACCGACTCAATTTGGTGAGGTCAGCGTTACCATAAGCGAGTTTGGTTTACGTTTAAATGCAGGCATAACGCAAGACCACGCGTTTAATATACTCAGCGCCACTCCTACTAATTTACCGTTATTACTTAATACATTGGGCCAAGGCTTTGCAGCCACAGCCGGTGAGTACCGTTTAGAATTTTACAGCGACCCATTTCATTTTAAGCTTTATAAAAACGACAAATTAGTACAGCAATCAGCAACCGATGGCCACTTTGTACGCCAGCATCGTTTACCGCCACTGGCTAAAACTGATCACGGCTGGATTTTAAGCCTGGAGCTTACTTACGACGAAGCCGTATATGGCCTTGGTGAAAAATGGGGCAAGCTTGATAAACGCGGCCAACTTATTCGTTCATACAATCACGATGCACTGGGCGTAAATGCTGAAAAATCATATAAAAATACCCCATATGCTTGGAGCCCAGAGGGCTGGAACTTATTTGTACACACGCCAGCGCCTGTTACCCATGGCGTAGGTTACGCACTTTGGTCGCAACGTGCTTATGTGTGTTTAGTTGAAGATGACGCACTTGATGTATTTTTATACCAAGAGCAAACGCCTGCACAAAGTATTAATCGCTACTGCGAGCTAACTGGTTTTGCACCGGTACCACCGCAGTGGAGCTTTGGCGTTATTTTATCAAAAGCGTACTACAAAAATGCTGATGAGCTATTAAGTGTTGCCCGCGAAGTACGTGCTAAAAATATGCCGTGTGATGTAATTACCCTTGATGGCCGAGCATGGCAAGACACCGACACCCGCTTTGCTTTTGAATGGGACCCAACACGTTACGCCGACCCAAAACCTGTGCTTGATGAACTAAAAGCCATGGATTTTAAAATTTGTGTGTGGGAATACCCGATGATCTCGGTAAACAACCCATTATTTGCTAAAGCGGCCGAGAACGGCTGGCTAATAAAAGACAAACGCACAGGTAAAGCGTATCAATACGAATGGGATTTAAGCCCCTTTGGCGAAGTACTAACGCCGTTACCAGAGTCGGGTATTTTAGATTTTACTCACCCCGACGCTTACGAATACTGGCTCGAATCGCACAAGCCATTGTTTGAGCTTGGCGTTGATATGATAAAAGCAGACTTTGGCGAACAGCTAGAAGACGAAAACATGGTATCGCATAGTGGCGACAGCGGCATTAGACTGCATAATGTTTATAGCATGCTGTACAACCGCTGTGTTTATGAAGCTGCCGAAAAGTACTGTAAAACAGGACCTTTTTTGTTTAGCCGCTCAGCGTGGACGGGTAGCCAACGTTTCCCTGCTCAGTGGGGCGGCGATCCACAAGCCGATTGGCAAGGCTTAGCAGCAAGTATTCGCGGCAGCTTAGCGTGGGGCATGTCGGGCGGGCCATTTTTTGCAACCGATATTGGTGGTTTTTATAAAGATACGCGCGATGCAGAGCTTTATGTACGCTGGGCGCAGGCATCGGTATTTAGTGCGCATATGCGCTTACATGGCATTGGCCCACGCGAACCGTGGTCTTACACCGAGCAAGCAAGTGACGCGGTATTTGCAGCGCTTAAATTGCGTTATCAGTTAATTCCATATTTACAAACATGTGCAGAGCAAGCGCAGCAAACAGGGCTGCCTATTCAGCGCGCTATGGCACTGGCATTTCCTGATGATGTATTAGCACATAGTTTTGATCAGCAATTTATGTGCGGCGAAAAACTCCTTGTTGTGCCATGCGTTGTACCAAACGGTAAAGTGAAGTTTTACTTACCGCAAGGGGAATGGTTAAGCTTTCCTGATAGGCAGGCATACCAAGGCGGAAAGTATTACGAAGACACGCTTGAGCTTACACAAATGGCCGTGTTCGTTCGTAAAGGCGATACGCTATTGCTAGGCCCAGATGTTCAACACACAGAGCAAGACATGAGCCAGTTAACTGCGTGGCCAAATTAAAAACTCGTTTTAAAACACACACAACACACACAACACACATAACACACATAATAATAAAGATATTAGCTTACTTTTTAACGAGTTAAGTAAGCTTAAAGGAACACAGTATGGAAGGTATGAACATTACCATGACACTGCTATCGTGCTTGGCGTTTATGGCGCTGGTGGGATATATCTCGTACCAAAAAACCAAAGGGGAAGTTAACACCCAAGATGGTTACTTTTTAGCGGGCCGTGGTTTAACAGGTACATTTATAGCAGGGTCGATGATCCTCACTAATTTATCGGCCGAGCAACTTATTGGCCTTAATGGCTCAGCGTATGGTTACAACCTTAGTTCAATGGCATGGGAAGTAACCGCAGGTATTTCTACCATTATTATGGCGCTGATCTTTTTACCGCGCTATTTAGCTGGGGCATTTTCTACCTTACCCGAGTTTTTACGAGATCGTTTTGACGATACCGTACGCCGCATGACCGTGATCTTATTCATGGTCGGATACTGCTTTATTACTATTCCTTCGGTTTTGTACTCAGGATCAATCGCCGTGCTTAGGCTATTTGATGTACCCGCCTTATTAGACATGAGTTATCAAGCAAGCCTTATTGTTACCATTATTATTGTCGGCTCCGTGGGCGCTATATACGCGGTATTCGGCGGTTTAAAGGCGGTTGCCGTATCCGATACTATTAACGGTGTTGGGTTACTTATTATTGGTATTTTAGTGCCAACGCTTGGGCTTATTGCGCTTGGCGATGGCAGCTTTGCTGATGGTTTAAGTACTTTAGTAAATACCGATACCGAAAAGCTTAATGCTATTGGTAGCGAGGATGATCCCGTGCCATTTGGCACTATTTTTACCGGTATGATCCTCGCTAATTTATTTTATTGGGGTACAAATCAGTACGTGATCCAGCGCACATTAGGTGCTAAAAACTTAGTTGAAGGGCAAAAAGGGGTGTTGTTTTCAGGGTACTTTAAAGTACTAGTCCCCTTTATGATGATGATCCCTGGGGTTATTGCGTACCATCTTTATAAGCACGAAAGCCTACAAACTATTGATTTAGCCTACCCACACTTAGTGAAAGATGTACTTCCTCAGTACTTATCAGGGTTCTTTTTAGCAGTATTGTTAGGTGCGGTATTTAGCTCGTTTAATTCATTACTAAATAGCGCCGCAACGCTGTTTTGTTTAGATGTTTATAAACCCATGAAAAAAGACAAAGTAAGCGACGAAAAGCTCATTAAAGTGGCCAAAATAACCAGTATTGTTATTGCTGTTTTGTCGTTTATAACCGCGCCATTACTCATGTTTGCACCCGAAGGCTTATGGCACATTATTCGTGTATTTACCGGTTTTTATAACATTCCGGTCATCACAATTGTGTTAGTGGGTTTATTTACTCGTAAAGTGCCTGCATTGGGCGCTAAAGTGGCGATTATTTTTCATGTTATTGCCTACACGCTACTTAAATTTGTGTGGGGTGTTGATATTAACTTTATCCATATTTACGCCATTTTATTCTTTATTGAATTGGCAATAATGCTAGGAATTGGTTACTACAAGCCACTTGCAAAACCGTGGCAATTTACCCGCAAAGCCGAAGTAAACTTAAGCCCTTGGAAGTACGCACTGCCGTGCGCCATTGTATTGGTTAGCTTAATAGTTAGCTTATATATTGTATTTTCTCCTTTAGGCCTAGTTGGCGGTACCAGTGTTTATTTTGTGCCTAGCCTAATTACTGTTTGGACATTAGCTGCATTGTTTAGCTGGTGGAGCGTGCGTCGTTGGCATGTGCGATACGAAAACAGCCTCGCCCATATAGGTGTCACAAAGGCCGCATAAACACAGGTTATAACCACTATACGTGATTTTAAATCACATTTTATTCACATAATGTTTGCATTACGAAGTTTGATTGTTTAAATTTGTAGCTCTTATATAAGATATAAGAGCTGGTAAGGAAAATACTTAACACACACTGTCACCGTAATTTAGCAAACCACACAATTGCTAGCGCGGTACCACACAGCACACACGCACAATATGGAGAATGACATGAGAGCTAAAAAGTCTATCTTAAGCTTGGCTGTCTCGTTAGCAATGACAACTGGTTTAGCTGTTAGCGCGCAAGTTAATGCTGCGCAAGAACAAGTAAATCAAACGCAAGCGGAACAAGAACAGCAAAATAATAAAAACGATTCATTTGAAAAAATAGTGGTGACATCGCAAAAGCGTACACAAAGCTTAAACGAAGTGCCGGTTGCCGTATCGGTGCTAAATAGCGATCAAATTAATTCAGCGTTTGCTAATAATATGGAAGGTTTGCAATCGCTTGTGCCGTCTGTGAGCTTTAGAAAAGGCACCACAACCCGTAACTCGGCGCTCACCGTGCGTGGTATTGGTACAATTTCATTTAGTATTGCTGCCGAGCCAAGTGTGGCAACGGTTGTTGATGGCGTAGTACTTGGTCGCTCTGGTCAAGCTTTTGCTGATTTATATGATGTAGACCGTATTGAAGTACTGCGCGGCCCACAAGGCACACTATTTGGTAAAAATGCCTCGGCTGGTGTGGTAAATATCACAACAAAAGATCCGTCTTACGACACTACCGGCAGTATAGAAACCTCGTTTTATCAAGACAACGAATACCGCTTTAAAGGCGTTGTAAGTGGCGGCCTAAGCGACGACTTAGCAGCAAGCTTAACCGTATTTAAAGGTAAGTTTGATGGTTACATAGATAACGTATATAACAACGAAAAAGTAAACGGCTACGACCGTGAAGGTGCGCGTGCTGTATTTAAATACGAACCAACCGACGACCTAAACGTTAAATTTATTGCAGAATACTACAACGCCGATGACGACTGTTGTGCCGATTTAGAAGCCCTACCAAGTGGCCGTAATCCTGATTCAAAAGCGGCGCCAAACAGTAACGGTATTGTTGATGGCGTTGCTGACATAGACCTAGATCAGCGTAAAGTTGACCACGACTATGAGTCGCGCACAATAGATAAACACAGCGCGTTTTCAGTACAAGTTGATAAAACCATTGGCGACCACACGTATACGTCAATTACTGCACAGCGCTCGTGGGATAACACCGAGTTTCGTGAAGGTGATTTTACCTCTATTGCCGGCGACAGCAATCAACCCGTATTTGGTGTGCCATTTCAGTTACATGATATTGGTGAGCAACAATGGGATCAGTTTTCACAAGAGTTTCGTGTAACGTCTAACCTAAGTGGGCCATTTAACTACGTGGCTGGTTTATTTTACTGGAACATGGACTCACAACGTAACTTTACTCGCGATGCCAGTTGCCAAAATAACGCAGGCCAGTTAGATAGCGCCATGGCGTTTTACGCGCAAAATAACTTGTCGGGTGCAGAGCTAGACGCAGCGCTTGCCGACTTAGATGGCTACGCACAGGGCTTAGGCGTTAGCTGTAATGCGAACGACATTGTGTCGGCTACTGCATACATGAGTACAGAGTTTAATAACTGGGCAGCCTTTGCTGATGGTACTTATGAGTTATCTGACGATTTAACTATGCTATTTGGCCTGCGTTATACCGATGACGAAGTATCGTACACGCACCGCCGTGTCAGCAATGATGTATATGGCCGTCGTGGTGTGGGTGTACGCCCTGCAACATTAAATACTGACGAGCAGGGTAAAGCTGAAGAAACTAACGTATCGGGCCGTTTAGGTATGCAATACGATTTAGGCGATGGCCAAATGGTATACGGTACTTACTCGCAAGGTTACAAAGGGCCTGGCTTTAATATTTACTACAACTTTAACCCTGACAACGACGGCCGTGAAATAGCGCCGGAAGAGTCTGACGCGTTTGAACTTGGCTATAAGTATGCAAGCAGCGACTTTGTGTTTAACTTTGCGGTATTTAAAACCGAAATTGAAGGCTTCCAAGCAAACAACTTTGATTGTTCAGACGGCACCTGTATTACTCGCTTAACAAACGCAGGCGACGTAAGTACACAAGGTGCAGAAGTTGACTTTATGTGGGCCGCAACCGATGCACTTACGCTAACCGGTGGTATTGCTTATATTAAAGCCGAAATTGATGAATTTAATTGTCCGCCAGAAGTGGCCGCAGGCTCGTGTACTGACCGCTCAGGGCTAGATGTTCCATTTTCGCCAGACTTAAAGTACTCATTAAGTGCTGACTACTTTATTGAAACCGAACACGGCTTTAATGTGCACGTAAATGGCTCGTACATATACACTGACGAGCAATACTCTGACCTACCTAATAATGTAGGCGAGTTTAACCCAGCAGCCTTATTACCAGATTACGGTATTTTAAATGCAAGCGTAGGTTTATCGTTTAAAGACGATGCCTTTAGAGTATCGCTTATCGCTAAAAACCTAACAGACGAAAGCTATGCAACAACCTACAGTGGCGATAATTTCCGTTACCAAATACCGCGTGATGCAGAGCGCTACTTTGGTGTGTCGTTTAAGGCGCGCTTTTAATAGTTAAAAAATTTTCCCTTGTATAACAACAAGCGTAGCGTTAAACCGCTGCGCTTTTTTGTGTCTTATTTTTGTAAATCTTTGGTCACTTTTTCTTCATTAAAACGTCCTTTATTAGTCATATGTATTTTCTATAGTGCAGCGGTTACTTATTTGAGGTTTTAGCTTCAAGCAAAAATAACCACTACATAATGGGAATAATAAAGGATGAAAATTAAAAAGGTCGCTGCGGCGGTTGGGCTAACATTTATGTTAAGCGCTGCAAGTCATGCCAATGTATTACCACAAAGCCAAACAGACAATAACTGGTATACAAACGCACAAACTACGTTAGCTACTAAAAATACTCAGGCACAAAGTGCACAAGTTACAAAAGCAAAAAACGTAATTTTATTTGTGGGTGACGGCATGGGTATTTCTACCCTAACGGCAGCACGTATTTTAAAAGGCCAACGAGCAGGCAACCCAGGTGAAGAAGGCTATTTAAGCTTTGAAGAGTTCCCGTATTCTGCGCAAGTTAAAACGTATAACGTAGATGCGCAAACGCCGGATTCTGCAGGCACAATGACCGCAATGATCTCAGGTGTTAAAACCGATGTAGGCGTAATTGGTGTAGACGAAGACATTGAGCGCGGTGTGTGTTCAACTGTATCGGGTAACGAGCTTTTAACTGCAACAGAACTAGCTGAAATTAAAGGCCTTGCAACAGGGGTTATTTCTACAGCGCGTATTACCCATGCAACGCCAGCGGCCACGTATGCTAAATCGGCAGACCGTAACTGGGAAGATATTTCAGATATGCCAGAAGGGTCAGAAGCCTGTGAAGATATTGCATCTCAACTGGTTAACTTTGAAAAAAACCTCGAAGCGCGCTTTTTAGGTACCGACGTAGACGGCCTTGATTTTGTAATGGGCGGCGGTCGTCGTCATTTTTTACCAAAAGATGCTGCGGCTAATTCAAGCGATGCAACAAGCGCCGTTGAAGGCGATCGTACCGATGAGCGTAACCTTGTCACTGAGTGGCAAACACAATATCCAAATGCAACGTACGTCATGGACCAAGCAGGGTTTGATGCTATTGCCGATGACGCTACGAAAGTATTTGGTTTATTTAACGAATCGCACATGCAATACGAAGCTGACCGAGCAAACGACGTAGCAGGCGAGCCGTCACTTAGTGAAATGACCACAAAAGCAATCGACGTGCTGGGTAAAAACGACAATGGCTTTTTCTTAACGGTTGAGTCGGGCCGTATTGACCATGCGCACCACGCAGGCAATGCTTACAACGCACTTAACGACACCATTGAATTTGCCAATGCAGTTCAAGCAGCAATCGATAATACCAACCCAGAAGAAACCCTTATTTTAGTGACTGCCGATCACAGCCACGTATTTACTATTGCTGGTTACCCTAAGCGCGGTAACCCAATTTTAGGCCAAGTAGTGGCCGTAGGCCAAACAGCGCCAAGCCTTGCTGCCGATGACATGCCATACACTACAGTAGGTTATGCAAATGGTTTAGGTTTTAGAGACCTAGGTGATGAAACAAACGCTGATGCAACCTACTTAAGCGGCCCAGTAGCTGGGCGCGTTGAGTTAAATGGTGTTGATACAACAACCCCAGGTTTTCACCAAGAAACAACCGTGCCACTCGGTTCTGAAACACATGCCGGTGAAGATATTTCACTGCATGCTAAAGGCCCAGGTGCACAACTTGCTCAAGGCGTTATTGAGCAAAACGTTGTATTTCATCTAATTAACCAAGCTCTTGAATTAACTCAGCAATAATGGCGGCGAACATGAAAAAATTAACAGTACTTTCTTTAGCAGTAATGGTCGCGCTAGCGGGTTGTTCAAGTGATGACGATAAAAGTGATAACAACATTATCGCAGTAGACAACGCCATAGCCGTGGGCTCAGCGCAATGTATTAATGGCGGTGTAGAAACCCAAGTGGGCGTAGATACAAACGAAAATGGCGAACTCGATAGCGACGAAGTTAACTCATCTAACCTAGTGTGTAATGCGCCGGCAACGTCGCTAACTACTGAGCAATTAGCTAACCTTACAGGTAATGCCTGGTATAGCGACGCACAAACAAAGTTATCAGCAACGCAGCAAGCTAATAACGAGGCGGTTACAGAGTCGGGCAAGGCGAAAAATGTAATTTTATTTGTAGGCGACGGTATGGGTATTTCTACTGTTACGGCTGCACGTATTTTAGCGGGCCAGCTTGAAGGCGGTATGGGTGAAGACTACCAACTTAGTTTTGAAACCATGCCTTACTCAGGCTTTGTTAAAACGTACAACGTTGATGCACAAACACCTGATTCAGCAGGCACAATGACGGCGATGGTGTCAGGCGTTAAAACTGATGTTGGCGTAATCGGTGTAGACGAAGACATTGAGCGCGGTGTTTGTTCAACTGTTGCAGGTAATGAGCTGGTCACCTCGCTTGAGCTTGCTGAAATAGCAGGTAAAGCAACAGGCCTTATTTCAACGGCACGAATTACTCACGCAACACCCGCGGCAACGTATGCGAAGTCGGCTGATCGTAACTGGGAAGATAACTCTGATATGCCAGCAGGTTCAGACGCATGTGAAGACATTGCATCGCAACTTGTTAACTTTGAAGCTAACCTAGAAGCACGCTTTGCAGGCATTGATGTAGATGGTATTGACGTAGTAATGGGTGGCGGTCGTCGTCACTTTTTACCAAAAGATGCCACGGCTAATTCAAGCGATGCAATCAGCGCAGTTGAAGGGGATCGTACCGATGGCCGTAACTTAGTAACCGAGTGGCAAGCTACTTACCCTAATGGCAACTACGTAATGGACCAAACAGGGTTTGATGCAATTAGCGACGATGCTACAAAGGTGTTTGGTTTATTTAACGAATCTCACATGCAATACGAAGCTGACCGTGCAAACGATGTAGCGGGCGAGCCTTCGCTTTCACAAATGACCGAAAAAGCAATCAACGTGCTTAACAACAACGAAAACGGCTTTTTCTTATCGGTAGAGGCTGGGCGAATAGATCACGCACACCACGCAGGTAATGCATACAACGCGCTTAACGACACCATTGAATTTGCTAAAGCCGTTAAAGCCGCTATGGACAGCACTAACCCAGAAGAAACGCTGATTGTGGTGACTGCCGATCACAGCCATGTATTTACTATTGCAGGCTACCCAAAACGTGGTAACCCAATATTAGGTAAAGTGGTTGCAGTTGGCCAAACCGAGCCAAGCCTTGCAGCCGACGACATGCCATATACTACAGTAGGTTACACCAATGGTTTAGGCTACAGAGACTTAGGCGATGAAACCAATGCCGACGCTTCTTACTTAGCTGCACCGGTTACAGGGCGTGTTGATTTAACAAATGTTGATACAACCACACCGGGCTTTCACCAAGAGTCGTTAGTACCACTTAGTTCAGAAACCCACGCAGGTGAAGATGTAGGTGTTTACGCAATGGGCCCAGGTGCACATTTAGTAACAGGCACAAACGAGCAAAGCTTTTTATTCCATGTAATGGACTTTGCCGCAGACCTAGTTAAAACAGCCGATGAAACAGTGGGTCAGTAAATAGAGCCTATTAAAAGCCCGCATTATTTTGCGGGCTTTTTTATGTCATAAAAATGCCATTGTTAGTGGTTATGTTATGGCAATAACAGTGACGTTAAATATAGAGAGCACCATGAAAACAGCATTATCATTACTCGCAACCATGTTGGTTGCCACACTAACAAGCGCCAGCGCAGTTGCCACTCAGTGCAACCTAAATAGCCAGTATTTAAAAGCCGACTACACAATTACCAACACTCATAAAAATAAGCAAAATAGCCAGGTATTTACACTTTGGCGTAATAACCAGCAAGTCGCACATCAAAACGATGTTACTACTGAGCTGTGGCAACATTTAGCTAATAAACAAATTCGTCCAATACGTTATTTTAATGCCCAACAACGCGGTATTGAGTATCAGCCATCGGAAGTGCGCGGCGTACAAAATTGGAGTGCTAAAAATCAGCTGGTGGATAATCACTTAATTAAAAAAATGACCCTTACAAAAACGCAAGGCACAGGCTGTGATGAGGTAAAAAACTACACTTACCAAGAGGGTGAAAATACCTACACACTTGCTTATTATAGCCAAACCCAGCTTGTTAAATCTTTTAGTGTAAATAACACAAAAAACCAAACAATCACGTTACTAAGCTTAAATAACGTAAGCTACAACAAGCAGCAAATTACTTCGCAATTTGCACAGTGGGACCGCTTTCAAACCACCGACTACGCCGACATTGGCGATAACGAAAACGACCCGTTTTTAGCAAAAATGATAAACCTAGGTTTTATAGAGCATGGTGCAACAGGGTTTTACAACCAGCAAGGTGAAGCTATTCAAGGTGGGCACCACCACTAGGATTTAGATGAGTTTTAATATGGTGTAAAACGAGCTTGCTGTGTTGGGGGTAAATTTATACTTCAATCAGCAAGCTGTGGTGAGCTACCAATCACCCTGTAAAATAAAGTGCATTTAAAATACCCCTGCCCAAATAAGACCTCGAATAATCGGCTCTTCTTATAAATAAGCAGTCACTTACAGCCAAATATTTTTAATTGGCAATAACTTGCGCTATTTGATACTAATAGAAGTCCACACAATAGGGACGTTTGCAAAAATGCCTCTTAACAAAGCTGTTATATTGGACTTAGATGCGAGCACTTTTAGTTATATGTTTTTTCTGGACTAACTCATTATTCGCCTGCGGTGATGATGAACTAGGTCAACTCGCATCTTTTGCAATAAATGAAGACTATAGCGTAGGTAACGTTACAGGCTATAATGTATATGTACCTGAAATGTTTAATAATTATTATTTAACGTCATTTACTCTAGTGATAAAAGATATTTTTTTAGGAGACTTAAACTTTACTGAAGCTAATAGTTATAAAGGTTATTACAAAGCTTTTTTTCAAGTTAATCCTGAAAAATTAGATTTACTAAATATAGTACTCGGTTACTCAACAACACAGGACAAAAAAGGAATTGTGATGTGTGGTGAAAGAATACAGTTAAATTTAAAAGAGTTGCTCAGAGCAAATCGGCCAGAAGCGATCATAGCAATACCACCGCCGTTAAAATAAAAATTATGTTCTTTTTTACAACGTCGCTCAGAAAGTTTGAAGTAGCTTGGTTGAGTTTTTTACGGCGCTTTAATTGTTCGCAATGTTTAAACAAAGTTAGGAGTTACTTTTAATGAGAAAGTACGTATTTAGTCTTTTATTTGTTTTATTACTAGCCGGGTGTGATTTTGAAGTACCTGGAGCCGATGAAAGGTTTGGTACGCAAAACTTTGTATCTGCTATTTCTCTCATTGAATTACATAAAACTCGCAATGGCGTATATCCAAACACTTTAGCCGAACTGGATTTTTTAGGTGATTGGGATGGTATTTGGTTGTCCGCTGTTAAATATGAAAAAAATGATGACGGCTACAATTTATACCTTGAGAGAGGATGGGCTGGTAAGCCCTCATTAGAGTTTCCTGAGAGATTCAAGCAAGGTTTAGGTATTAAAGAAACCAATATTAAATGGGTAAAAAACTAATTACCAAGGCTGTAACAGTTGTTTATAAGGAGTTTGCATCGAACATGCGTATTATGAATTTTATTGAAAAAGCTAATAAGGTATTACTATTTATTGCTGCAATAGTTGTAATTTTTGCTATTGGTAAGAGCCTTATTAGTGATCTTTTTAAAAGTGGCTATTCTGCGCCTAAGGTTCAGGTGATTGAACATAGCGCGGCCCTTGATGAAGAACCAAAGTTACAAAAAAATTATATTGGTCAAATCAAAGATGTTCACATTTTAGAAATCACATCTGACAAAATAGTAAATCAAAAACCTTACAGCGCTAATGCTAAGATTATTGTTTCCTCAGCACTGAGTTTGAGTCGTAATGCAGTAAATTTAATGTTTACTAAAGCTGGCGAGAAAAACAAAGTGTTATTCAAAAATAACGTATTAATTGTAGGCTTTTCTCCTGTTCAATTAAAAGAAACCAGTTACCAAAGCGTTCTAAGTAAAAACATCTACTCAGTTGTACGAAATGACACGAATAAAAATGGCTTTTTAAATAGTGATGACCAAAAAGAGTTATTAGTTTCTGAATACGATGGCTCAGGCTTGAAATCCATTATGGATAATATTGAGGGCTATCAGTTAATTAGTAATAATATGATCTTAATTTATACCAAGCCGGAGAGTGAAACACTTTATTATATTTTTGATGTACTATCAGGTGAGTTAGTTAAGCTTGATACACGCTTGTAGTTAGTAATTAACTTAAACACAAAACCTAATTGTGCGCTGAAAGGCGTTTTATACGGACATGACAATGCTCAAATCTATTACTGTTACTAAAAAGAATTATACCGACTACGCTGATTTTATAATAAAAAAGTTGTGTGCGCCTAAAGATAATAAAGGTCTAGGGTTTATAAAAAATGTGATTGCATGGTTCGTGCTAACTGTTGTTTTTATGACTTTTTTTCGGGTTGAGTCTGTTCGCCTTTCTGACTTTCATTGGCCAAGTGGGTTAATTGTAGCAGTGCCATTTTTAATATTGATTGTTGTATTTTTATACAATAATCATAAGATAAAAAAGCAATCAATCCCCAATGAAAATGGCGTAATGATTGGCAATAAAACAATTGAGTTTCAAGCTGATGGTATTTGCGAAACTAATCATCTAGGACGTTACTTTTATAAATGGCAAGCCGTTGAAGCAATAGAAGAAAATAAAGGCGACTTATATATATTTGTAGACAAGCTATTGGCTTTAATAATTCCGGCTAGTGCTTTTACAAGCGAAGCCGAAAAAGAAGAACTAAAAGCTTTAATTAAAGCCTATATCTAGTAATGTATTACTTTATGAATATTTACAAAGCTTTAGCGCTTATTTTAATGCTTATACCTATTTCATCAATGGGAAGTGAAAAACAAGCTAACACTACCGATGAACAACAAGATAAGTATCTTGAGCATAGAGCTGCTTGGGAGAAAATGCTAAAAGAGCGCTATGACAAAGAGTTAAAGCACAACCCACCAATACCGCCTTGGATTAAATTTCCAGATTATCACCCAAGCGAAATTTTTTGGAGAATGGGGGAAGGCGAAAGCTACATAAGTGACTATGTTTTTACTTATTTTAAGTACGCTTCTAAAGCTGAAATAAATGCTTATAAGATTAAATATCCAGAACACGCAGATTGGCGAGGAACATATAAGCGCTTTGAACACTAGCTAAAGTACGGCTATGTTTTTAGGTAACTTATTTGAGGGCGGTATTTATTAAAAGTGCTATTAACCCATGGCAATAGCACATATCAATTTTTAGACACTACTCCAAATGAGCATCATCAGGCTTTTTAGGTTTATCAGCAAGCTCTGTTAGGCCGTCTTCACAGTCGCCGCTATCGCAGGTATTTAAATCGCTTTGTGCTTGCCTGTCTTGTTGTAATACTTGCTTTAAATCTTCCATACGTTGGCGAACGGCTACGCCGTAGCTGGCATCGTCGCCCCATAGTTCGGCAAGTTGTACAACCGCAGCGCGATCGTGTTCTCTAAACAGCTTACCGGCGCGCTCGGCGTCTTGCTTGTTGTTTCCAAGTAGCTCGAGTGCTTCTACGGCTAAATTAATAGCTGAGTCGACGGTTTCTCGGTTAAAGGCATCTACTTTTAAATTAAGCAATTTGTAAGCGTGGCGACGGTCTATTGCGCGGGCAACAATTTTTAATTGTGGGTAGTTTTTGTGGGCAAGCTCAATTATTTCAATGGTTTTGTCTGGGTCATCAATGGCAACAACCAGCATTTGTGCGGTATGAGCGCCTGCGGCTTCAAGGAGTTCTTGGCGTGCGGCGTCACCATAAAATACGGTATTACCAAAGCGGCGTAGTAATTCTATTTGGCTGGGGCTGTGATCGAGTACTGTTATTTCGTAGCCTTGGGCGTGTAATAAACGGCCCATAATTTGTCCAAACCGTCCGTAGCCCGCAATAATAACGTGTTTAGCTGTGCTAATTTGTTCAGGCTTGTCGAACTCTGGCGCACTGGTATGGCTGCGCTTTTCGAGTTGTTCGTACATCATTAACAACAGCGGCGCTACTAACATGGATACGGCGACGACCAGGGTTACTAAGCTTGTTTGTTCTGGTGTTAAAATGGCCAGTGTTGTGGTTACGCTTAATAATACAAAGGCAAATTCGCCGCCTTGTGCAAGGGCTAATGCAAATAGTAAGCGCTGTTTTTTACTGATGTTAAAGGTAATGGCAAGGGCATATAAAATACAGGCTTTTACCACAATAAGTAATGCAACAAGTGCGATAACAGTTGAAAACTCACTAGCCAATAACTCAAAGTTAATAGAGGCACCTACGGTTATAAAAAATAACCCGAGAAGTAGGCCTTTAAAGGGCTCTATATCGGCTTCGAGCTCGTGCCTAAATTCACTTTCGGCAAGGACTACCCCTGCTAAAAACGTTCCTAATGCTTGTGAAAGCCCAATACTTTGCATAACAAGAGCAATAGCCACCACTAAAAATAGCGCAAAAATAGTGAATATTTCACGCATGTGAGTTTTAGCTATGTATCTAAATAATGGGGCTGATACGTATTTACCACCGGCAATAATGGCTGCGATCACACCTACCGATACAGCAACTTGTTGCCATACTGGCCAGTTGGCAATAATAGAATGGCTGACTTCTTTAGAGCTACTTGGTGGAGCAAAGGCAAGTAATGGCAGCAGCGCCAAAATAGGAATAATGGCAATGTCTTGAAATAATAAAACTGAGAATGCATTTTGGCCGGCTTCGCGCTTTAGCCAGCCTTTTTCTTCAAGGCTTTGCAGTACAATAGCGGTTGACGATAACGCGAGCATTAAACCAATAGCGAGTGCGGTTTGCCAAGGCATGGTAAAAAACCAAAAGCAAAACGCAAAAATAACGGCGGCGGTTAGCACTACTTGCAAGCCACCGAGTCCTAAAATTGAGTGGCGAAGCTTCCATAAGCGGGAAGGTTGCAGTTCAAGGCCAACTAAAAATAGCATCATCACTACGCCAAATTCGGCGAAATGCATTACATCTGTTTGATCGCCCACTACCCCTAATGCATAGGGGCCAATGAGTATGCCGGCAATTAAGTAACCCAATACCGAGCCAAGGCCCACTCGCTTGGCGATAGGCACCGCCACAATAGCCGCAGCTAAGTATATTAACGCTATTTCTAACACATGCTTACCTTATTAAAGTTTAGATAATTAGCATGGCTTAGGTGCGTTTAAAATACAATGAGTTACTTAGTAAAATTGCTTTAACTGAATGATAAAATTTATTGTAATGGGCATAAATAAAGCACTTAAATGACCGAATTGCTGTTATTGTAACGTTTAAACAAAACTAAAAATTTTGCCCCTAGGACGAGCTACATTTTATGATTTCGCTAAATAATGTGTTTTTTACACGGCAAGATGGTGGCACAAAACGACAAATAATTAATGATTTATCGTTAACTATTTTACCCGCTGCACACATTGCTTTACTGGGTGATAGTGGCTCGGGCAAAACAACATTATTAAATTTATTAGCCGGTTTACTGTCTCCTGATGCAGGAACTATTACGGTTAATGAGCAAAAAATTAGTGAATTGAGTGCCAGTGAGCTTGCGCTTTATAGGCGTAAAATAGGGATTATTTTTCAGCATTACCAATTACTCAGCCCGTTAAATGTAAAAGACAACATGTGCTTTCAAGCAAGGCTTAATGGGTTATCGCCGAGCGACGATGAAGTAAATACAATGGCTAAAAAGCTAGGCTTAGAAAATAAGCTAACAGCGATGCCTGAACAGCTATCGGGTGGTGAGCAGCAACGAGTAGGAATAGGCCGTGCGCTATTAAATAAGCCCAAGCTACTATTGGCTGATGAACCGACCGGCAACCTTGATGCGGCTCGCTCACTCGATATCGTTACGCTATTAAAAAGCTTGTGTGAAGAAGAGCAAATAATACTAATTATGGTCACTCATAGTCAGCAATTGGCTAATCAATTTACTACGCAACTATTTTTAAAAGATGGCCAAATTAATGGCTGAACTTAAACTTATATTAATAACGTATATGCAGTTTTATCGCCGCCATGTAGGGCTGTTATTACTGTTTTTTATTGGTTTTAGTTTAGGTGCGGCATTACTGACTGCAATACAAGGTTTAAACCTGGAGGCCGGTAAGCGCTACCAACAAACTACAGCGTTGATTGCAAACCCTGTGACGCATTTTATACGCCCTGTATTAGGTGAAAACAGGTTGCCCAACAGTATGTGGTCGCGCATTAGGGCCGCTGGTTTTACGCAGGTTCAACCCGTTTTAGAAGGTGTAATTGAAACCGATAAGCAGCAAAAGCTCGCACTTAGAGGTGTCAATTTATTGCAGTGGCTTACACAAAATACCGACAGCTCAGCATCAGCATCAACAGCAAACAATAGTTACTCCGGTTTTGAACAGCTACTAAATACTGTTTATATCGATCCTAAATTAATGCAGCGGCTAAATTTAAAAAACAGCCGTATTAATATAAACATGGGCGATGCCACCCGCACTTTAGCTGTAAGCGAATTACAAGGTTTAGGCATGACCATGCTGGTGGACATTAGCCTTGCTGACAAGTTACTGCGCGCAAATGGGGTGATCAGTTACTTTGAAGTAAGTGGTTTAAATAGTAAACAAGCAGCTAAATTAAACGCATTGCTAGGCGATCAAGCACGCCTTGAAGCTGCGCAAGAGCAAGCTTTTGATGCGCTATCGGAGGCGTTTTTCTTTAATTTACAAGCGCTGGCATTGTTGGGTTATGTGGTAGGTGCGTTTTTAAGCTTTAACGCAATTAAACTGGCATACAATGCGCGCGCTCACTTACAGCAGCAAATGTGGGTGTTGGGGTGTCAACGGTCGGCGTTAATTAAGGCGCTGGCTATTGAATTAACGTTGCTTAGTTTGTTTGCGGCTGTGTTAGGTGCGATATTAGGCGCGGCACTAGCAAACGCCTTGGTTATGGATGTATCGGCCACTCTTCGAGGGCTTTACCAACTAGATAGAAGCTTTGTAGTCAGCCTTGATAGCAGCATGGTTGCCAGTGGCTTTACACTTAATATTTTTGTTTTGTTAGGATTTTTAGCCAGCCAGTCGGCTCGATTAAGTACTGTTTTAGCGCGTGTTAAATGGCCAATGTTAATGCTCGCCATTGCAGCAACCAGTTATTTAGCGCTAACGGCAAATACCAAAATGGGCGCCTTGTTGCTGTGTGTTTGTGTGCTACTGCTCTTTTTTGTGGTTACGCCACCGATAGTTAAAGCTGTATTTAAGCTGCCATGGCCCACACAAAACCCGATTATTCAGTGGTTAAAAGCCGACAGCATAGTGCAATTACCTGCATTGTTGAGCTCAGTACTCGCTATTTTAATGGCGATGGGTGCCGCTGTAGGCATGCAAATTATGGTTGGCAGTTTTAGCGACACCTTAGATACACACCTTGAAAAACGCCTAAGCGCCGATTTGTACGTAAGGCACGATCAAAACATTCAAGCATTAGGAACCAAGCTGGCTGAACTTCCAGAAGTTGAAAAAGTAGGCGTATATTGGTCAGCTAACAGTGAGCTTAAAACACCTAAAAATAGAATTGCTGTTGATGTTATGGCATTTGGTGCAACGGCCAGCTACAACCAACACCTTACTTTGTTAAACAATAAAGCACCTACATCTGCAGTATTTGAAAAAAACAAAAATGGAATTGTGGGTTGCTTAGTGAATGAACCCGCCTTGCTGCAGTACTCGCTTACAGTTGGTGACGTAATAACCCTAAGGCAGCATATTAATACACTAACGTGCCAAGTACGCGCTGCCTATTATGATTACGGCGAGCAAGGTTTAAATGTGATAGTCACTACAACAGCACTATTAAATAGCAGCTTAAGTTACACCGAGTATGGTTTATCGCTTTGGCTAAAGCCCAATAGTGACGTTGACGCCATAGCCGAATATATTCAAAAACAGCACCAATTAGATAGCCAACAAGTCATTGCTAATCAGCAGTTTAAGCGCTTTGCTAAGCAGTTATTTGGTAAAACTTTTTATGTTACTCAGGCGCTTAATATATTTATTATGCTGATTGCATTATTTGGTATGTGGGTGAGCTTTTTAACCCTGGGGCGGGGGCAATTGCAGCCTATGGCAGTATTACAAACGTTGGGTGTGACTCAACTGCAATTATTGGGTGCAAAAATATTGCAAGCCGCACTTATTATTTTAGCCACCTTGTTATTGGCTATACCTTTGGGGCTTTGCCTTGGGTGGGTATTATTAACTTACGTAATGCCCATTGCCTTTGGTTGGACCATGGCCATGACCGTTAATTGGCTGCAATTAGGTGGTTTTACTGTGCTTATATTTATTTTAGCCTTATTTGTGAGTGCGTTACCGCTAATAAAATTAACGCGAAGCGCAGTTGCCGATAATGTCGCCAAGTTATAGGACTTACATGAATAGACTAAAAGCAGCCGTTATCTTTGTTTTTATTGGCACATTAAGCGCGTGCCAGCCAGAAGTAGAGCAAATAAGTAAAAATAAACCAATGCATAGCGGATTTGCACAGCAATTTGGTGAACCTGTAAATAAACACCAAGGGCTGAGCTTTCCACGCGACCATGGGGCGCATCATCAGCAAGGTATTGAATGGTGGTATGTTACTGCTAATTTAAAGGCAGATAATGGCGACACCTTTGGTGTGCAATGGACTTTATTTAGGCTCTCTGTTGATGAT
>NZ_NTLW01000275.1:0-31403 GCF_002632075.1 Pseudoalteromonas sp. ESRF-bin5
CGTTTAACCGGAGAGTATAAAATATTTGCGCTATAGCTTTGCGTTGATTCAGTTGGATCACCTGAAATGCTCAACAAATCAGTGTTGTTGTCAGCTGAAAAGAATGAGTAAAGGAATGTTGAACGCCATTGGCTGCTCCATTTATGCTGATAAGCAACAAAGCCAGACGTTGAGTCGATTGCATCTAACTCATCACCATTGAGTACGGCACCATGAGCAACATTTAGGCCTACATATCGGCCTAAACCTTTACCTTGTGTCAGCATAAATTTAATGTTGTCGTCGCCTACTTTAAACATACCCGATGCACTTACGCCAAATGACGTTTCATCAGCATCAATACCGCCCACTTTATACGTTAATTGGCGAGCAAGTGCGGTTACAACAAGGTTACCCCAGTCTGCTTTGTGTGTGTATCGTGCGGTAAAATCAGGAAGCGAAGCATCATCAGTTGCAACGCGTGCTCCGCCTGTTGTTGTGATTGTGCTTTCAGGGTTTTCTAATGAGAAAGACCACGCACCTGTTGTGTATTTAATTTGAGCTTGGCGAACAAACACTGTGCCTTCAGCAGGCCCTACAAAGTCTAACGTTTCAGGAAGAGCGCCTACGTTTTGAAAGTTTGACCATGTTTGGCCAAATAACCATCCGTCGTAGGTTATAAAAGCGTGGCGGATGCGTGGAGCGAAAGAGTTTGATACGCGTTCATTACCACCTGCGGCTGAGGCAAGAAAATCAATTTCAATCTTGCTGTTAATTTTTTTACCGTTATCCAGCAAGGTCGACGTACCAAAATTAAAACGCGATTGACGCGCATGCATATCAAACACTGCGTCTGAGCTGTCATCATCACCTACAGTTAAAGTACTCGGTACATAAAAGTCACGACCAACGCTTGTACCAGCAGAGGCACCCGCTGAATAATCACTCCACATAGTGTCGAGTTTAATATATCCGCCGTAAGTGAACTCTGTGTCACCAATCTTTGCAGCTGTAGCCGCATAAGTAGTGCTTGATAGTGCACATAAAACAGCACTTGCTGCGAGTGTTTTTAATGGAGTTATTTTCATACTGGTATCCCTTGTTTAGGCTACTTGTTGTTTATAATTTTTTACTCGTTTTTGCCAATACTTGCTACAGGTATAGATTACGAATAAAAATAAGTAGTGTGAGTCTGTTCAGTGTTAATAAATATTCTTTTAATTTTTAAACAATGCATGCAATAGTTTTTAGATTTGCTTAATTGTTCAACACAAATACTTTAGATATGTGCAGTGTTTACTCAATTATCTATTGGTCTATAAGACTAAGGTTTAACAGTGAAGTAATCTTTTGCTACCCTTATTTAACATCATGTATTGTTTAGGTAAAAATATTTAAGCTTATTAATTATATAGTACAAATTAGTAATATGGAGGCGAGTACAACTAAGGTCTAATACTTAATAAAGCACTGCTGAGTAATCCTTGTTAAGAGCCTAAGGCAAGTAATTTAAACGGAGACTAAGATGTCACAAAGTATCTATCCTGTTCCTAATCATATAAAAGACACAACACTCGTTGATAAAAAAAAATATAATTCGATGTACCAGCAGTCAATTAATGACCCCGAAAGCTTCTGGCGAGAGCATGGGCAACGCCTCGATTGGTCTACTCCTTATACTAAAGTTAAAAACACCTCTTTTGATAAAGGGCACATCAGTATCAAATGGTATGAAGATGGTTTCTTAAATGCCTCTTATAATTGTATTGATCGTCATTTAAAAACCAAAGCCGATAAAATTGCACTTATTTGGGAAGGTGATGACCCGTCACAAAGCGAAAATATTACGTATCAGCAATTACACGATGAAGTGGCCAAATTTGCTAATGGTTTAAAAAAGCTAGGTGTGCAAAAAGGTGACCGAGTTGCTATTTACATGCCAATGACCCCGCAGGCTATTTACGCTATGCAGGCGTGTGCTCGCATTGGTGCAATTCACTCAGTTGTATTTGGTGGCTTTTCACCTTCGGCAATCGCTGACCGTATTAAAGACTCTGGTGCTAAAGTGGTCATTACATCAGATGAAGGCCGACGTGCAGGTAACTGCGTGCCATTAAAAGCGAATGTTGATGAAGCCGTATTACAAGATTCTGTAACCACTATTGAGCACGTGATTGTACATCAGTTAACAGGTGGTGAAGTTGATTGGCACGATCACGATATTTGGTGGCACGACTTAGTCGCTGACTTACCAGCACAGTGTGAACCAGAGCCAATGAACGCAGAAGATCCGCTATTTATTTTGTATACATCAGGTTCAACAGGCCAACCTAAAGGGGTTGTACACACAACTGGCGGTTACTTAGTTTATGCGTCAATGACTCACGAGTACGTATTTGATTTACAAGATGATGATGTGTATTGGTGTAGTGCCGATGTAGGTTGGATCACTGGGCACAGTTATATTGCATACGGACCGCTGGTGAATGGGTGTACACAAGTTGTATTTGAAGGCGTACCTACATACCCAAGCGCAGGAAGAATGGGTGAGGTGGTTGATAAGCATGGTGTCACTATTTTATATACTGCGCCTACAGCGATTCGAGCATTAATGGCCAAAGGTGATGAGCCTACCGCAACTTCACATCGCGATAGTTTACGTATTTTGGGTTCAGTAGGTGAGCCAATTAACCCAGAGGCATGGAACTGGTACTACGAGAGTATAGGTAAATCTAATTGTCCAATTGTGGATACCTGGTGGCAAACAGAAACAGGTGGCATTATGATCACGCCACTACCTGGTGCTACAGACACGAAGCCGGGTTCTGCAACCCATCCATTTTTTGGTATTGCTCCGGCACTTTATGATGCAGAGGGAAATACACTAGAGGGCGCGGTTGACGGCAATTTAGTTATTTTAGATAGCTGGCCATCACAAGCGCGTACCGTTTATGGCGACCATGAGCGTTTTGAACAAACTTACTTTAGTGCATACCCTGGCGTTTACTTTACCGGTGATGGTTGTCGTCGTGATGAAGATAGCTATTACTGGATAACAGGGCGTGTTGATGATGTACTCAATGTATCGGGGCACCGTTTAGGCACTGCTGAAATAGAAAGCGCATTAGTTGCCCATGAAGCTGTGGCAGAGGCTGCAGTAGTAGGTTACCCGCATAATATCAAAGGCCAAGGCATTTATGTTTATATTACGCCTAACGAAGGGGTCACGGTGAGTGATGAGCTTACAACAGCGGTTCGTAATTGGGTTCGTAAAGAGCTCAGCCCAATAGCCTCTCCAGATATGATTCAATGGTCTCCGGGTTTACCTAAAACACGCTCAGGTAAAATAATGCGTCGAATTTTGCGCAAAATTGCTGCCAATGAGCACGAGCAATTGGGTGATACGTCAACCCTTGCTGATCCGTCGGTAGTGGATGAACTTATCGATAATCGATTAAATCGATAAATACGCGTTAAAAGCTTGATTACAAGTTAATTCTAAACGTAGTATATCGGCTGTTACTTAGTAATAAGTATCAGCCGAATTTTTAGGAGTGAACCATGAGTCAGTTTTTAATAGCGGACGATCATCCGTTATTTCGTGAAGCACTAAAGGGCGCACTGAGTGCAAAATTTGAAGGGCTAGAAGTGTTCGAGTCGTCAGATTTTGATAGCACATTGCAAGTGCTAAGCGAGCAAGAAGATCTTGATATATTACTGCTAGACCTTCATATGCCAGGTAATGGTGATTTGTATGGTCTTATTCGTATCCGAGAAGAGTACCCAAGTTTACCGATTGCTGTGGTTTCAGGCAGTGAAGACGTTAATATTGTTTCTAAAGTCATGGGTTATGGTGCTATGGGGTTCATTCCCAAATCATCGTCATCGGACGATATTGCCAATGCAATTAACCAAATACTTGAAGGTGATACATGGCTGCCAAAAGAGCTTAAAAACAAAGTAGCCGAAATTGAAGGTGAAGACAGAGAAATAGCAGCGCAAGTCGCTTCTCTTACACCTCAGCAATACCGCGTTTTACAATATTTGCATGAAGGATTACTCAATAAGCAAATTGCTTATGAGTTGCATATTTCAGAAGCAACAGTAAAAGCACACATTACCGCGATTTTTAGAAAGCTCGGTGTCTATAACCGCACGCAAGCCGTACTGATCGCTGCTAAATTACAACTAGAGCCTATTGAGCCTGCTCAATAATGGTTTAAGGGTTTTGAAGCGATTTATTACCGTTATATTTTACTCGCTATTTTGAATTGGCATTTTAGCGCATTGGAATATTGTCGGCTATGATTTGAAACGCATTTAATTTAGGGCAGGCGTAGGTTAACCCCTTTAGGCAGCGTCTGCTTAGCACTTATGCTTTTTTATCTTTTCACTTATGAAAAACACGCTTAATACCTATCCCTTTTGCTTTGTCTAACATTAAACGGCGTAATTAATTACAAAAGGTCAACATATCCCTGCTTTTGTGTTATTTAGCTTTACTCACAAACCATTCACCTTTTATACATGATCTAAATTACAAATAATGCTAGGTTACGGCAATTTTATAACTTTAAGAGCAGGGTATGACAGACTCCACACACACACCTAGCAACAACCCAAATAAGGGGTTGTTTAATCGGTTTTTAGCCACCGTCGAATTTTTAGGCAATATGCTGCCTCATCCAATTACACTATTTGCAATATTTGCAGTGGCAATTGTTGTGTTTAGCGGTATTGCAGATTGGTTTGGATTAAGTGCGATAGACCCTCGCCCAGTAGGTGCGCCAGGGCGCGACGCTGATGGCGTTATTGAAGTCGTAAGCTTATTAAGCGCTGAAGGTTTACAGCGCATTATGGCTGGGCTTGTCACTAACTTTACGGGGTTTGCACCCTTAGGTACCGTGTTGGTTGCACTACTTGGTGTAAGCGTTGCTGAGCACTCGGGTTTGCTCTCTGCAGCCATGCGAGGCATGGTAATGGGCGCTTCTAAACGTTTAGTTACGTTTATGGTGGTGTTTGCCGCTATTATGTCTAATACCGCCTCAGAGCTAGGTTATGTGGTTTTAATACCACTCGCAGCGATGATTTTTCACAGTTTAGGACGTCATCCTTTAGCTGGCCTTGCCGCTGCATTTGCAGGCGTGTCGGGTGGCTATAGTGCTAACTTATTATTAGGAACTATTGACCCACTTCTTGCTGGTATTACAACTCCTGCGGCTCAAATGATCGATCCAACCTATGTTGTTGGCGCAGAGGCAAACTGGTATTTTATGATGATATCGGTACTATTAATTTCAGTACTAGGTACTTTAGTAACTGAAAAAATAGTTGAGCCACGTTTAGGTAAATATAACCCAGACGAAGCCGGTATTGATCTGTCTCAAAACAGCATAGACACCCTTACTCAACAAGAAAAATCAGGTCTAAAATGGGCTGGCATTTCTTTACTCGCAGTTTCTTTATTACTTGCATGGACCATCGTTCCTGACGATGGCATTTTACGAAACCCTGCAACCGGTGAAGTTGCGGGCTCTCCTTTTTTAAAAGGGATTGTGGTTATTATTTTTGTGACATTTAGTATTCCTGGTTTTGTATATGGTCGTGTTGTTGGCACTATGAAAAACGATAAGGATGTTATTAACGCCATGAGTAAAAGTATGAGCTCGATGGGGTTATATATTGTTTTGGTATTTTTTGCGGCTCAGTTTGTAGCATTCTTTAAGTGGACTAATTTAGGCACTATTTTAGCTATAAATGGTGCGGCGCTTTTACAAGCTTTAAACCTGACAGGCCCTGAAGTATTTGTATTGTTTATTTTAATGTGTGCACTAGTAAACCTAAGCTTAGGCTCGTCGTCAGCGCAATGGGCGATTACAGCGCCTATTTTTGTTCCTATGCTTATGCTAATCGGTTACGCGCCAGAAACTATTCAAGCGGCTTACCGTATTGGTGACTCGGTAACAAACTTAATAACCCCGATGATGAGTTACTTTGGTTTAATCCTTGCTGTGGCTGTTAAGTACAAAAAAGATATGGGGATAGGTACGCTGGTTGCCACCATGCTGCCATACAGCATTATATTTTTTATTGGCTGGGTCATTTTGTTTTATGTGTGGGTATTTTTACTGGGTATGCCTGTAGGGCCTGAGTCTCCTACGTATTACACACCGTAATTACTTATTTTACGCGAACAATAAAAAAGCCAGCTTAGCTGGCTTTTTTTAGCAAATGAGCGTGATATAACCACAAAGGTTAACGCGTCCTAGCTAAACACCACGGTTTTATTACCATTTATAAATAGCTTGTGCTCTGAAGCGAGTTGCAACGCTTTACAAAAAACTGTTTTTTCAACGTCTTTACCCATTTTTGCCATCATTTCAGCCGTGTTAGCATGCGTAACACTTGTCACGTCTTGCAAAATAATTGGGCCTTCATCTAATTCATTATTTACAAAGTGAGCCGTGGCACCAATAATTTTTACGCCGCGCTCAAATGCCTGGTGGTACGGCTTTGCACCAATAAATGCAGGTAAAAAAGAGTGGTGTATATTAATGATTTTACCGTCAAACCGGCCTACAAATTCAGGGCTTAAAATACGCATATATTTGGCTAAACCAATTATATCTGGGTTATAACTAGCAATTAAATCGCCTACTTGTTGGTCATGTTCACTTCGGCTTAGCCCAACATGCGATACCACATGAAATGGCACACCAAATCCTTTCGCAAGTGGTTCTAAATCAGGGTAGTTAGCAATAACAGCGAGCACTTCAATATTAAGTGTTTGCTCAAACTGTTTTAATAGCATACCACCTAAGCAGTGTGCTTCTTTGGTGGCAAGCAGCACCACTTTAGTTTTTGCATCGTCGTGCAATGCAAGTTTGGCGCCTTCAGGTAATAAAGCGCGTAGCTGCTCTAAAAAGTCACTTTGTGGTTGCCCCGTCAGCTCAGTGCGCATAAAAAAACGTTTGGCGTCTTTGTCTACAAATTCGTTATTCCGAGTAATGTTCAAGTTATTTTGATGACAAAGCCCGGTGATTTTAGCAATTAAGCCCACATCGTCGGCACATTGGGTGGTTAGTATGTAACTCATTTTCCTCATTCTTACCCTGTGATTAATGTTTCATTATTTGTGTTTTAAAACATAAAGCAAGGGCTTTGTGGGCTAATCAAATATTAATCATGTTATTGCACGCTTTTAGTTTAATTTAGACGTTACATAGCGGTGGGTCATATTTAGGTAAATAAAAAATGCCACCCAATTATACAGGTGGCATTTATCTGAAAATGCTATTTTTTTGGCTCAGACGCCAAGTCGTCTTCTTGACGTAAAAAGCCAGCGGCTTCTTCATCGTCTTTAGTTAGAGTAGGTTGCATAGGCATTGCGCGAGTTTGTTGATTCAACTGGTGTAGTTGAGATGCATTACCTAAATCGCGTTCACTCGTAATAGAGGCTATGGATTCGCGGTCTTTCAAAAAGGCGATTACATCTTTTTTGATTGCTTGTAATTGACCTTCATCTTTGTGCATTTCCATAATATGGCGAGGATGCTCAAGGTTTTTCATACCTGTTGCGGCAAAGGTTGTCGAAACGACACGTGAAACAATCACCCAAGGTGTTATGCTGCTGCGCACTAAGGTGTTTTCTGAACGAGTGCTATCGTGAATACCTGTACCTGTTGATATTTTTGACTCAGTAAATGTGCCTTCGCATTTAAAATATACCAGTAAAGATTCAAATTGCATTTCGGCAAAAAACAAGTGTGCGCTGTTGCTTAGCAACTGGGCAAAGGCTTTAATTAATACACCAATCAGTAATAAGTGAACACTTGCCATTAACAGTTCACTAAACTCAATAATATTTTGATTATTAAACGCTTGCTCAATGTTATTTATATTTGCTGCATCAATATAGTGGTAAATATTAATAAACGAGTAGGCAAGCAATACGGTAAAAGTAAGCGCTACAATATAAAGCAAGTTACCGCTAATTAACGCAATTAAACGCGAAAGACTAAAGTGCTTACCTAAATCCATCGTGTGCAGTTTAGGTTGGATTTCTTGAATCATTTCACCTTTAAAGCCGCCTTTACCTTCAATTTGCTCTTGTAATTTAGGATCTAGCTCACGGTAAACCCTATTAGGTACTTCTTTATAACGGCGATTAGCCATTACTAAGTTATCAAGATTTATAAAAATTTCATCTGGATGAACAGACTCTTGCCAGTTTTCACGTAGTTCTGATACTTCAGCGCTTGGTGTCACTTCGTTTAAACGCGCTTTAATCATCACAAAAACAAGTGCACAACTAAGTGCAGCTAAAATAATAATGGCAGTTAAATAGAGGCCCGCGTTAAGGTTGGGTAATTGCTCAAGCCAATTGTCTATTTGTTGTTTGCTTATGCGCTGTTCCTGCATTATCCACGACATAGACAGGCCTATAGCAATGGGCAATATAAAGGATAAAGAAATGATTTTAGCAAGAGCACCAGTACCTAAGGCTTCAATATTCTTTTCTGCATTACGTGAAATAGGTTTGCCAGAAGAGCGCCAAGAAAACAGCACATAAAACATTAATATGGCACTATATATTGGAAAAGCTAGTTCGCCAGCTTCACCGGTAAAACCAGACAGTGACACAAAGGCGACCAATGCGTAAGCGATAAGAGCAACCAGTGTGCTTATCCATGAGCCAAATAAACGTTGGGCAACATTACGTATTGGGTAGGGTAAAAATAATAGTTTTGGTACTAAACTATGTAGCAAACGCGATAAAAAGCCATTCGGTTCTTTAAAAGTACTGTTTTTGCGACCAACAAGCATTTCTTCTAATGTTTGCGCAGTGTAGGCTACTTCGTTTTTTTCTTCTTGTGCAGTTGAGGTTTGTGACTTACTAAAATTAAACGCCAACGATGTCGGGTGGTTTCTACCTACGAAGTACTTAAGCGTTGCATAAATACCGCCAGATAAGGTACGAATACCTAGCGCGAGTATTAACATGCCAAATATCATTAAGATCCAACCTGCTGTTGCATCTTCTTTTACAGAGCTAGACGCGATAACAAGCAAGCTGATGCCAACAACAGATTCAATAAGCCCTCTTATTGCTTTTACTTTACCTTCTAGTTTGAAAGGGTTTTTTAGTCCAAGATCTATTGATCCGTAATCAAAAGCCATCAAATGCTCCTTATAAATAGTAAACCTTAAAAAGGGAATATCAGCATAGCTAAAATAATGCATGCATTAAGACATTATTGCTTAATTTCTGATTATATATCAATAATATTGTTCAGTTTAAGGTTATTTGAATATGTTAGTTTAAATGTTTTATAGGCTGTCATTGATCAAAACGGAGTGCAGTGATTATGAAGTTAATTTATGTGGATGATAATTTACCTGGTATCACTCGAAAGCTTAAAAACAAGCAATGGCAGTATTTCGATCCTATTGGCAAAGTAATAAAAGATGAAGCGGTAATTGAGCGTTTGAATGGCTTAGCATTTCCGCCTGCGTATAAAAGCGCATGGTTTTGCCCCGAAGAAAACGGACATATTTTAGCGACAGGATTTGACAGTAAAGGGAGAAAACAATACCGATACCACCCAGAGTTTAGAGCTCAGCAAGAAGCCAAAAAATACCAGGCTTGTGGTGTATTTGGCCATAAACTTCCTTTATTGAGAGCTCGCTTGGAGTCAGACTTACAAGGCAGTGAGCTTAATGTAGAACGTACATTAGCGGCTGTAGTTAGGCTTATGGACTTAGGGGCACTTAGAGTCGGTAACGAGCGAAACGTAAAACAAAACAAAAGCTTTGGCGCTACAACCTTACGCACCCGACACGCAAAGCTGACTGGGAAAAATATTCAGTTAAAATACCGGGCTAAATCTGGAAAAGAGCGTGAGGTCAACATTACCGACAGAGTACTAAGCCATGTAATTAAAGACTTACAAGATTTACCTGGGCAACATCTATTTCAGTATATAAGTGAAGGTGAGAGCACTAACGTAACATCGAGCGAAATAAACCTATATATACAGCACATTATGGGGGAGGAGTTTAGTGCAAAACATTTTAGAACCTGGCGAGCAAGCGTTATTGCTTTTAAGCAGCTAGCTAAAGCCAAAGGCGCACTTACCTTAAAAAGCATGCTCGATTGTGTATCTCAGCAATTAGGTAATACCCCAGCAATAGCACGCAAATCTTATGTTCACCCTGATTTAATTACACTGTGTAAAGAAGATGAAGCAGCTCAAAATGCGTGGCGTGAGTCACTTACGTTACCTCGCAAGACTAAGTATTTAAGCAGATACGAACGTGGTTTTTTAGCGTTTTTAAGCGATTAATCGACATAGCAACTTTACACACTTGAGTATATTTATTACACAAGTAGTTTGTATTGTAACTTAAATGAAATGATTTTATTTTAATAAATCTAACCTTTTCAATTTCTTAGTGTTGAGTTTGTTTTTGGCACCGACGTTGCAACTCTCGTTGATAATTAAACGGCAAGTACATATGCATTTATCAACACTATTTAGCGAGGGGCGCACCGTGAAGGGACTATTTACAAAAAAAGGTTTTACCAAATCAAACAAAGCCACTTTGAAGGGGGCTTTGTTTGTGAGCTTAGCAAGCATGTTTACTTCACCTATATTCGCGAGTGATGATCTTGATGGTGTTTTACTTGCCAGCTCCTCACTGACCACTTACAGCTCGCAGCGCTACACGCAAACTAAAGATAGCTATTACTTTGATCAATACGCAGCCCAATTAATAAAGCGTACGGAAAAAGCGATTAATTGGTACCAAGAAATAGTGAATCGCGGTGGGTTTATTCCTTTACCCGCCAGCGAGTTGCTTGAACTAGGTAGTAACAGTAAAGCGGTGAGTTTACTCGCTATGCGTTTATTTCAAGAACAAGATTTACTCACTAACGTATGCACTAAAGCGCCGTGCATTTTTGATAAACATATTGAGCGCGCTGTAAAGCAGTTTCAACATCGCCATGGCTTAAAGGTTGACGGTCGAGTTGGCAAAAACACGTTTGCTAAACTTAATATTCCAGCTGAGCAAAAACTCAATAAGTTAAAGTTAAACTTTTATCGCATTACCAACTTTGCCGGTTCGAGCGATGAACAGTACGTGTATGTAAATATTCCTGAGTATCAGTTGCGCTATGTGAAAGTAGGTGATGTAAAACTTCAAAACAACGTGATTGTAGGTAAACCTAGCTGGGAAACACCGGCATTTAGTGATGAAATAGAAAAATTTGTTGTTAACCCTGAGTGGCGCATACCTATCTCAATTGCTACTAGGGAAATAGCGCCTAAAGTAGCAGAAGACCCTGATTACCTTGTTAAAAACAATATTGAAATCAGAAAAAACAGCTACATAGACTCACAAACAGTTAACCCAAATAATATTGATTGGAATTCAATTAAGCCTTATCAGTTTGACCATTTTTTAGTGAAACGTGCGGGTGAAAAAAATCCCCTTGGTGAAGTAAAATATTTGTTCCCTAACCCTGAGGCTATATATGTACATGATACACCTGCAAAGCAGCGCTTTAGCCAAACAAGACGTGCGTTATCGCATGGCTGCATAAGAATTGAAGACCCTTTTTCACTTGCTCAAGAAATAATTAAACACCAAGGTGAAGAGCATGCATTGGCACAAGTTAACGATGCACGAAATGAAAACAGCACACAAACATTTTATTTGGACGAGCCATTACCCATTCATTTAGTTTATTGGACTGCGTGGGTGGATGAAAACAAGCTCGTTAATTTTAGAGATGATATTTACAAACGCGATCAAAAAGCACTCCTAAAAAATGATAACCAGTCGGTTATTGCAGCATTATTAGAAAGTAAATAATGAGAGGTAATATGAAATTAATCGGTATTTTATTAATCAGTATGCTGACTACTCTGCTTAGTACGCATTTATTTGCTTCTCAGCCTGCTAAAACGGCTCATCAGGTTGTTGATATACAAAACAGGCCTGCTTTTGAGGACGCAGAATTTAGTTTAAAAATTAACGATATTGTCATGCCATACTCACTTTTTTCGGTGTTTGTAATGCCCAATGAGCAGTTTGAATTTGAAGTGCTATATGCGCAATCACCCGATGCTTACACATTAATTAGCGATGAAAAGTTCATGCTAACTGATACTAACCGTTGGCAATGGCAGGCACCGGATACTCCCGGCTTAACATCGGTAATAATTGAATCGCCAAATAAAAAACAGCGCATGAAAATTAACGTGTTTGTAAAAGTACCTGCCGATAAAGTAGAGGGCGGAAAGCTAAAATATTATCAAATAGGGCATTACCCAAAGCAATCGCAAATTAAAGATTCAAAGCACTATATTGTTCCTGACGGGTTTGTTGAAGTGACCCCAGAGAATGAAGGTACCAAATTATCGCCTCATTTTTCTTTAAAAGAATTTGTGAGTAAGCAAAAAAGTAATCATCCCAAGTATCTTTTTTTGCAAAATAAACTGCTGCTAAAGTTAGAAATGATTCGTAAGGAACTAATTTTAGAAGGCATTCCAGTTAGTAACATGGTGGTGATGAGTGGTTACCGAACACCTTATTACAATAAAGCCATTGGGAATGTGAAACTGAGCCGTCATGTGTTTGGAGACGCAGCAGATATTTTTATCGATAACGATGGAAATTACCGTATGGATGATATTAATAAAGATGCAAAATACACTATTGAAGACGCAAAAGTGATGGCAAATATTGTCGAGTCGTTAGCCAAACGCGAATCATTTAAAGGCTTATTAGGTGGGTTGGGCGTTTATGGCCCTAAACCGCACCGAGGGGCATTTATACATGTGGATACGCGCGGTTTTAAAGCCCGCTGGGTAAGTAAATAAAGTTTACACCTAATAAACAATAAATATATTGGCTACTTTTTATTAGGTGTAAGTGTTTTTATTGCAACATAAATGTTTCGTATTCTAGGTCTTCAAACTGCCTAGATAACCAAAACAAGCCAACTACAGAAGTAATTATTGTAGAAAGGGCAAATCCGTAGCCATAAAATTGTGGCCCAAGTGCAATAGATAAATACGTAAGCACAATGTTTAATGCTAAAAATAGGCCCGAAAGGATTAACACAGTAAAGCGTTTATCAAGATAGAACAAAATATTGAGAATAGATAAAAATATTACCTGCACGCCTACGCCTACTACATCAATAAAAAGTAATGTTTTATAGTTAGGATCAATCCCAATGTAGGTAAGAATTTGCTCGCCCCACAATAGTAAACACGCAACAGTAATGCCTTGAATTTTAAATATGTCGTACAAGCCACCTCGAGCTGTTGTGATCATGTTGTCTTTTAAAAAGTAAATTTCTTCGAGCGAGGAGCCGCCCCTTATCGCAGAATAAAACCGGTCATATTGTTCTACAAAGTCAGTTTCCATTCTTACTAAAAATACCGCCATGCCGGGGATAATTGATAAATAGGCCAAAAATATGGGGAGATCGTAAATTGGGCTAGCTCTAAGGGGGCCTATAATATGTATGGATGTACTTGGTGAAAACCAAAACAAAATTTTATCTGCCCAAACGCCAATATTGTAAAATAGCCCGCAAAAGAACAGCATGTAATAGACTTTTTTTCGACTCATAAAGTCGAAGCTTATTAGTTTATTACCTGGGTAGCGACGAATAATCATGAATAAAAAACTAAAAAATAACAGCGCCTCACCTGCAAAAAAAGCAAAAAAGAGTCCATCTAATTGCCAGTCACGTAGTAATAATGCAAGTAGCACCATAAACGCGTACCCGCTGAGCATAGTGATTAAAATAAGCCGATACTCTTTCATACCCGATAAAAATATAGCACCAAGCCATTGATTACAAAGGCTAACAAAGCCACCTAAAATAATAATTTTGGTTACAACGGGTAAAGGTAAAAATGGCCAAACAGCAAATCCAACCAGTAATGCACCAATCGTTGTAATAAGTTGTGCACCAAGTAAATTGGGGAGTACTGAGTCGTCGTCTTTTGTAAAAAATAAATCTGCCACAAAGCGCGTTAGCATAAGCTGTAAGCCGCCAGTTAATATTAACGAGGCCGCCATCATGTAAGTTATCAGGGTTAGAAACTGAATAATTAACAGCTTAGGTAATACTATTCCAAGGCTTAAAATACCAATAAGCATTAGAGCGATGATCGACAATAACCAAGGGCCTGAACCGATGAGACCAGCGTAGCTATAGGCTTCAAAAACAGAGAGGAGGGTATTTTTTTTGAGAATTTTCCGTATCTCAAAACCTATTCCGGCCATGACATTGTATCCTTATAAAGCTTGTCGTATCGGGCAAACATGTGGCTTTCGTCATAAAATGCTTTTACACGTTTTAAGCCGCTTGATTGATACTCATGCCATTTATCGTCGTTATTAAGTATGTTTGTAATTTGTACGGCTGTATCGCTTGGCGATGCAATAGAAACAACTTCACCTGCTTTACCTAAAGCCTTGTCTTGTTCTGTGGCACCTTCAATAATTTCTCGACACGAGCCAACATCACTGGCTAGAACAGGTACGCCTGCTGCCATTGCTTCTAGTAACACTAAGGGTTGGGCTTCAGAAATAGATGTTAATGCAACAAGGCCTAACTTAGGGAGTATTTCAGCTATATTTTGCATACCCAAAAACTTCACGCTGTTCTGTAACTCAAGGCTGCCCACCAGTAACTGGCACTCTTTGTAGTACTTTGGGTCTTCTTCAAAAGGACCTATGATCCATCCCTCTATTGCGGTCATGCTTGATTGCACTTCTTTAATGGCACGAATAAAGGTTTTAATGTCTTTGATTGGTACTACACGCCCAATTAAGCCTACTGTTAATGGAATAGTTTTAGAACGTGCAGCCAGTGCTTTAGCGTAGTGAGCGGTTTTAATGCCGTTTGGTACGACTAAAGAGCGCTTCTCACAGGCTCCATCTTTAATTTGGCGCTGCCTATTACCTTCGTATAGTGAAATTATTCTATCGGCTTGGTGGTAACTCGTGCGGCCAATTTGCTCGAAAAAAGTGATCCACATTCGGCGAATAAAGCCCATTTCGGTATTTAAGTTTTTACCTAAAATAGCTTCAGACTCTTTTATCCAATCGGCTTGAATTAAGTCTATTTTTCGCTCTTTCGTATAAATACCGTGCTCTGTTAATAAGTAAGGCGTGTTATTAATTACGCTTGCACCTGCACCTAAAAAACCAGCATAGCCTGTCGAAATAGAGTGTATAAGTTTAACATTCGGTAATTGGCGGGCAATATCTGCAATTTTAAACAAAGGCTTATACAAATTACGGTACGACCAAAAGAAATCAATAAAAGATGATTCGTCGCAAAATGTTAAATAGTAGTCAGCCAATACCTGCCAGGATGACTCGCTATATAAAAAGTCAGCTTCGTTTATACCATTTTTTTGCCCAAGTTGTTCAAATGTAAATTCAAGTAACTCGGTGGGAATAGGCTCTTTTGAGTCTCTAAAATAACTTTGCAGTTGCTGCCAAAACTCAAACAACTCTTTTTTATATTTAACGCCGTGCTTTGCTTTTATATCAGTATTATTTTGCTCTACTAGATAATGAACATGCAATTTTGTAACATTTTTTGGAAGTGTGTACTTAATATCGCCATAGTGCTCAGAAGCACCGCCTAAAAAAATAAGTTCAAAGTTATAATGAGGTAGCCCTTCAATAATTTGATGAACCCAACTTGATACCCCCCCACGAACATAAGGATAAGTACCTTCTAATAATAATAATATATCGGCATTGGGTTTAGGCATTCCAATACTCCTGTAATTGGCGAAGTTCGCTCCCTTTAGGTTGTTCAGGTAACTCTTTTAAGTAGCGTTTACAGTCATCGTACTTATTCATGCAAAAGGCAACTTCGGCTTTGTAGGGTAAAACATGGCGACGCGCCATACCTAATTCAGTTGCTTGTACAAGAAAATCAAGCGCACGTTCGTAATAACCCAACGCTAAATAAACACGCCCTAAAAATACATAATTGGCTGGTTTTTGTGCGTACTCAATACTTTGTAAACTGAGTGCTTCAGCTTTTTCTAATACATATGTTTTTAGAGCGCCTTGTGCAAGCCCTAAATAACTAAGCTCCCAATACACGTGTGCTAACTGTTCTTGTAAGTTACTTAGCTCAGGCTGTTTTGTGGTGTTAGCAATTTGGTGTTGATAAACGCTAATTTTTTCGTTTAATTTTGTTTCTTTGGCATCAAGTGTTGAGTAAGCAAGTAGGCGTATATCGTCTTCTAAATCTTTGAGGGCAAGTTTTAATATTGGGATTGCTTGGCTGTCGCGCATGTGGCGAGCAGCCATTACTGCAGTTAAGCGTTTGTTAGGTTCGCTTGCGTATTTTAAAATGGCTTTTACGCCACCAATTGAATAAGTAGGGTTCGCCGAAATATCAGGGACTTCAAAGGGGAGTTCTGGAATTTCATGCTCTATTATTTCGGTATCATCACTTTTAAGTGGCTTACATAGCGCAAACGTAAGCGCCATCACAACACCTAAAATACCAAATACAGGTAAGCTAAACAGTAATAAGAATAATAATAGCGTGCCATTTATAAGCGTTGTTTTATATTTTTTAGGAATTAAAACGTAGCTTACAAAGGTAAAAAGTATGCTTGCAATGGCATGCAGTAAAATTACACCAAACCAGTTTGGTGTACTAAGAATTTCTTGCAGTGCAAAATACTCGCATAAACATGCAACTAAGGCGGCTATCACAACTTTAATCATGTAGGGCTACCAGTTTAGATAATTCATCCTTATTGACTGGAAACGCCACTTCTTGCTCAATAATAATATCGAGTTCTTGTAATGTTTTACCGGTACGTTCTTTACACCAGCTATTCATTCGCATTACAAAACCATCTTTTTCAAGCTCATCGGCAAGCGGCATCAGTATTAACAGAACTTGTTTTTCATTATCGTATAAATAAATGTCTAACCCTCGGCGAGCCTCGGTTAAATACTCCATCAGCCGTCGAGATTCATCATTAATACTTAGCGCGTTCACCTTTAAAAAGTGTGAAGGAATTTTATAACGCTTTGCTTCTTTGTTTGCGTGTTTAACTTGGCGCTTAAAGTATGGCGACTCTTCACGGGTCATTATTGGATTAGTGATTTCGTGACGCAATAAATCACCAATGTGTCCGGCCATAACGGCAAGTAAAGTAAGGGTGTTTTCTTTGAGAGCAAAAAACTTCACTTTTTCAACTAAAATAGCCCCATAAATTGTGTCGTTCACATCAATCAATGGAATAGCAATATGGTACTTGCTATCACCCGATGAGGCTTTTGGATTTTTAAGTGACACCAGTTCTTTTTCGTCAAACATGGCAGCTATTAATGGGTCTGAATTAGATGGCTCACTCATTTTTCCTACACTAGCTAGTGCCGGCTCTTGTATTTTATCGTTTTCAACTTTATATAAGCCTGCTTTTTCTATCGAGCCATATTCTATAAATAGATTTAAAATAACCTCTGCGGCACTGTCTAAGCGTCTTTCTTTTAATTTACCAATTGATTCTCGTACTGCTTGTAATGACTCACGTAAACTAAGTGTATGTCCAGCAAGCATTTGTTCGATTCGGTCATGTGATGAGCTAATTAAATGATATTGGCGCGTAAATTTTTCAAGTCGGTCTGATACATAGGCTAGTTGAATGCTTTGCTGTTGATTAGTTCGCTCCCATACATCTCTAAATTCACCTGCCACCATAACTACAATAATGTAGCCAATCATGGCGTTAATATTAAACTCACTTTTAGGGTCTAATATATTGCTTTGTATTAGCAATAATTGCCCTACTAGTAAGGTTAAAATACTAATAAAACCTTTTGAAAAGCCATAGCGTAGAGCAACAAGCAACGGCCCTAATACTGGCCAAGAAAACCCTCCTTGCGTCCAATAGGGGTCCTCAGCATTAAATAGAACAGGCAGCCCTAAAGCTAAAGCGGTAAAAAAACATACCTCAGCCCATATCTGTAGCTCAGGAACGTCTCTTGGGCGTAAGAAATGTGTTTTCACTCACTAACCTCAATATAAGACACTAAATCGGCAATTACATCTTGCGCAGTTGCTGCAATGCTATCGCGTCCCCAACCGCTTTTTGCAATGGTGCCGGTCCAAATTGGCGTTGTTTCACCGTTTTTTGTAAGCAATAAAGTAAGTGCAACCACAGGCTCTCCATCAAGACCTGCTTTGTAACGCCATTCTTCAATACTGCCACTAAGTACATAGTCAGCTTGTTGAGTATTGAGCCATTGCATTGCGTTGTTTAAACGGTATTGATCGTCTAAAGGTGGCAGGTCTTTACTGCTATTTCTTGGTGCACGAAGTAACTTAGGAAGCTTATTTTGTTGCCAAATACTTGCTAAAATATCTTCAGCGCGCTCACCTGCCAGTGGTGTTTGTGCATGATTAACAAGCGGTAATAAAGCCACGGTAGTTGCTGGGCTAATTTCGATATCATCAGCAACTCGACTTGTAGTACACGCCGACAAGAGCAAAACCAAACTAAGTATAACTAAGCGAAACATATTCTCTCCTAACATTAAAAATGTATGTAATATCCTAATTGTAACTGTGTATCTGAGTTACCGACCTTATTACTACTTTGGTAACCGAGCTGTAATTTAAATAAATCATCACCAAGTACTGACCATCCAGCACCACTGGAAACAGACACATCAATTGTATCGTTCAGTGTTTGGTAGCCCGTACTTATGTCAAATAACCAAGACGGACTGGCACCCAAGTATGGGGGCGTTAATGACCCTGTTGAGGCAAAAGAAGTACCTAGGGCAAAGCGCCTAAAAGGTTCAATAACTATGCGTCTGGGTCTTCTGTCTGTATTAATCGCAGTATTTACTCGTTCAAAGTCTTGCCATTGCGCACTAAAGTAGGCGTTCCAAATAGGGCGATCTTTTAAAATACTGTATTGGTAGCGTGCGTTATATTCTTGTCCATTAACGAGTGTGCTGTTGTTGTCTCTACGCGTGAACGACATTGCAGCTGCTGATAGCTGCACGCTTTGTCTGTTATCAATATTATAATTTATATAAGCCGTAGCTTTATTAAGTTGCGCATAGCTGAGTAACACTTCAGATTGGCGGTTTTCGGCGTTGTAGTGTAAGTTTACGCCAACTTGAGTACGCGCATCCCACTGATAACGAGAATCTAAATTTACGCCTTGTCGGCTAACAATATCGCCCTGATGCGTATCAACTTTTGCATTTAAAGCCCAACGGCCAAACGTCATTGTATTTTCTATTGCGAATAGCAGTCCGTTATTGCCAAGGTTTTGCTGATCGCTAAGGCTCAGTTTCCACTGGCCTTTTGCATAAGGAAAATACACATTTATGTCGTATTGCGTACTATTAAGCCCTGCTTGCGGTGATAGGTTTACTTCAAGTGCGCGAAAGTAAGCTGTGCGCGCGTTTCTTAAAAAGCCTAGCTGAGCTTCACTTGGCTCGTTAATTAGCTCTTCATACCAACGTTGCATAGTTGCATAAGGTTGGTTTAAGTATAAAAGCGCACTTAACTGATCGTTTTTGCCAAGTGTATTTGTATCAAATAATTGTTTGATTTTACTAAATTCACCTTGAGTCATGTACAGCTGAAGTGCTTGCCAGGGCTCAAGTTTTTGCGCAGCACGGCGTGATAACCACCAGTTTGCTTGTGCTGTGCCTATGGTTTCAGGGGCTAACTCATCGAGTGTGTTTAGCTGCATTAAATCTGGCATAGCCATAGCGCCAGCCCATCTAAACATAAGTCCTCGATATGCATATTTATCTTTAGGTAAATGCTGAAGAAGATAATGATTAAGCTCTGTGGCGTTGGCGTAATAGCCGAGTTGTTTCATTACATCGGCTAAGTTTACTAATGTGGTTAAGTCGCTAGGCTCAGCTATCGCTAGTTTACGTAAGTAAAAATAAGCACTGTTATATGACTTTTCATAAATAGATAAGCTCGCTAAAAGTTGACCCCACGCATAAGTTGGGTTGTTGTCAGCATAGTTATTTAAAATACGTTTAATCATGATGCTGTCGTGCATTTGCAGTGCTAACCAACCTTGTGCAAGCACCACATCGGGGCTGTATTCGCTCAGTTTTGCGGCGCGGTTGAGCGTTGTATACGCTGAATTTAAATCGCTCTGATTTTGATACCAGCTAGCTAGCGTTAACCAAGCAGGGTATAGCGCCTTGTTATAGCGTTGCTTGTTCAGTTCGTTATAGATTCGTTCAACGGCGTTTGAATCGTTTATTTGCGTACTTAAATTAGCAATGTCAATTAGCTGACTTTCGCTCAGCGAAGGTTGCTGCCATAAATGCGCAAGTAACGCTTTGGGGTTACCTACAAAGCGTATTTGCTGGTACTGCAATAAATCGCTTTCGCCTAATTTACCCAGTGATTTAAGTTGTTCAAGGGCATAAAGCTGTTCTTTTTTATCATTTACCCTGAGCGCCATGTCAACGCGAGCACTCCAAAACTCGTCGTCGGTACTTTGCTGCTTTTGCTTTAAAATGGTTAGTGCCGTGTTAAAGTCGTTATTTAACCAAAACGCACGGGCTAGCCACATTAAATCTTCTTCGTTTTTGGGGCCCTGATAAATAGGCCATAAATTACGTAAACCGCTTAAGTTACCTGTGTCATGTAATACTTTTGCTTTCCAATATTGTGATAATACGCTTTTACCGTTTATGCTTTCAAAACGCTCTATGTGCTTGAGCTCTTGTTTGGCATCGCCAATAAACTCGTTGGTTTGCATCCATTTAGTAAAGCCATTGCCTTTTAGTTGCCTATTTTTAGCTTTGTAAGCGTAAATGTCGTTAGCGTCTTGGTACAAGTATAAAGCCGTTGCATCGTTAATACTGTCTGTAAGCATAGCTGCGGTAACGGCTTTATTTATCATTAACCATTTAAATTCTTTGAGTGCAGCTCTTGGCTTATTGAGCCAGCGCTTTACTTTCCAGTTAAGTAAATGAAGCTCTTTATCGTTAGGTTTTTGTTTTAGTAGTTTTGAAAGCAATAATTCAGCGCTGTTAGCATCGCCATTGGCTAGGTGAAGCTGCATTGCCAGTGTTAAGTACTTAATATTGTTAGGCTCTTTTTGCAGCAGTTTTGTAGCTGCAATAATTGCATCTTCTTTATTGCCTGCTAAGTCAGCAAGATAAAGTGTGCGCTTTATATTTGATTGATCTCCATATTGCTTCCACCACGCATAAGCTTGCACCGCTTCGTTTGCACCCAGTGCGGTTTCAATCGCTTTTTCGGCTATTGTTTTGCTCATGTTATTTTTGTAAAGCAGCAACGCTTTTGCAGGTTGGCCTGCCGTTAGCCAATAATCAGCGGCAATTAACGGCTTTTTGTGTGTTTCATAATATTGTGCAAGCTTTACATTCAAACCGAGTGCCTTAGCTATACTAAGGATGTCTTCGTTCCATGGTTTATAGGCGCTAACCTTTAATGAAAGTTCTTCAAATCGGTCATCTACATTGGCACCACTTGCAAGCCATAATGAGTAAAGTAACTTTATTTCAAGTTCTGTTTTACGCTTACTTTTTGGCAGTTTTTCAAGCTCATTAGTTGCGTTTGAATATTCACTCAATGCTATATGAAGTTCAGCCAATTTAGCGCGCAGCTTTTCATTGTTAGGGTCAGTATTAAGTGCAGCATGCAAGTATGACTTTTCAAACGTGTAGTCTTGCGAAAGTGCATCGTCTTCAAAGAATAGGGTGTGCGGAAATAGCGCATATAATGAAAAACAGCTAACAGCGAGTATTGTTAAAATTGTTTTTATTGAAACCAAATGAGGGCGCTTTTTGGTATTCATTACTTAGCAACCCCTGTGCAGTTTAGGTAACCAAAAAAATCACCTGCAGGCAGTTTAAAGTGGGTTATTTTTGCGCGAGTGATACCTTTATAACTTTTTCCCATGTGAGATATAAATTGGCATGAGCGGGCATTCACTAAATCAAGTGTTGCAGGTATCCACGCTTTAAAACTAACAGCGCCATTTACTTGCCATGTATCTATTACTACATTGGCAGAGGCTAAATAAGGGGCATTATCTTTTTGGCTATGGTCAAAACTAATACGCGAAATACCCTCTACAGTATGTACGTAGTTGCCTTGTTGCGTTACTCCTAGCAGCCCATCGCTTTGTGATATGTTTGCAATATCAAAGTCGCTGGGTATGCGAAGGGTGCGAATGTTTTTTGAACTAAACAACCAGTCGCCTTTACTATTTTTAGCTAAAGCAGAAAAGTAAAAATCTTTCGCAATTTTTGCATAGTGGCTTAAGTACACCGGTGTATTAGGTCTTTGTAATACATAGTCAATATTATGCTTTAGGGCATCAAGCCCTGCAGGAACTTCGCCAGAATAAAAATGATAGTAAATAGTATAGGGCTTTAACCTGTATGGCTTTTCGGTTATTTCAAAGGTTTCTGTTAGTCGCTTAAATCCGTAATACGGGCCATGCCATAAATTAGTGTATACGTTTTCGTTCAGTATTGGCGCGTAAATTTGATACAGTAAATCACCCTCAGGGCGCGCAATCGGCGATATATGGGAAAGGCTAGGGTTATCACTATTTACATCAGTATTGCCGCCATTTACGTTTAGTACACCAGCATTACGCGCTATTTTTAATGCGTCTGGACCGGGTGTAGCATCGCCAGACCACAACATAAGCACCGTTTTTTTTCCTTTAGGTACTAGTCTTTCATTAATATAATTAATGGTGCCGGTAATTTCTTTTTCTAAGCTAATTGTGTCATAGCCAGGTACATCCAAGTGAAACCCATAGTCAGTATCTTCTTCGTCAATTTCTTTTCGGCCAGAAAGCGCGGTCCAAAAGTAAGGGTGACTATAAGTATGCGAAGCGACCTCTACATAGGGAAGTTCAAAAATACTGCGCGCAATTTTTTCTAGTTTTTTACTGTGCTTAGCATGAATTCCTCCAGGCTCTATATCAGCCTGAATAATAGAAGATGTGATGGGAAGTTTATAAGGTTTAATAATGTCATCGCGAATGACCTCTGCGGCATATGGGCTGCCATCAAAGTGTGCAATGCTGGTAAAGCCATCCCCATCTATATGCATAGTAAGCATACGTCTGCCACTTTCTGTCGTTGTGTCTGGAGCGAGTATTGTGGGTAACCCCATGGCTTTAGTAAGCAGTGTAAGTGGGTCAATAACCCAATTACTACCTTCCATTGGGAGCGTATCAATCAGCCATGGGGCAACAATAACTGCGCCATATTTGGTTTTGGCACTTTGTACAACGGTGCTGCCATCAGCCGCTTTTATATCAATAAGAGTTGTGGCTTCTGGCGCTAATTTTAATAAATAAGGTTTGGTAATAGCAGGCGAAGAGCTTGACTCACCTTTTAACCATGGTGCTAAATAATTAAGTTCATAAGGCCCTGGAGGGGAGCTGTTAAGTGTTTCCACGCCTAATGCGGCTAATAATTTAGCTGATTGTGGTAGCTCACCTACCACTAACTGAGGCACTGTACCTAGGCTAGCTTCGAGCCAATTTATTACACTTGGGGAGTAAAAGCCCCCCATGTTTGTCCATGAAACAATTCCAGCATGTAAACTTGGATCAACTAATGGCAACTCTCGTTTTGCTATATCAATGTAGTCAGGAATATAACCTAAATACTCAATAAGAGTGGCTAGCTTTAAATGAACTGTAGAATAAATAAGGGGTTTTAAGTCACTATTGTACGGAATAAGCACGCGCCTAGGTACGGGGCTAATAGTTGATGTTCCCCAAGTTTGTAAATGCCCATCGGTTACCCAAGCATTAAACCCTGAAGCGATAATTTTTTCAGCCATTACAAGGCGTTTGTCAGGTTTTGCATAGTCAATAACTTGAACATTAAAACCTAAGCTTTGCGCTTTTTTAAGTTGAGTTGTTAACCATGCTTGATCGTTCTTAGAGGTTAACTTGTAGCTATTCTCAAGTGGATTAAAGTGGCTAAATAATCCCTCAGCAACTAAGTCGGTTGCAAGGTTTTGTAGGCTTGGCAGTAATTCAAAGCCACGATTGAGCACTAATTGCTTTTTAAATACTAAAGACAGATCTTTTATTATTGAAACTAATCCAGCTTGCTGCGCTAATTTATCGTAACGTTCGTTATCTAATAATTGATAGCTATCAAGGGTGTCTAAAAACAACCCGCTAAAGCCACGTTCTTTTAATATAACAGCCGAGCTATTTAATTGTTGTTGCCATTGCTTTGAAGTTAAATCGGAAATGTAGCTATTCCAATTTGGGTTTGTAGTAAGTGAATAGTCACTTTTATTATATGATTCGCCAATGCTCAAATAAGCATAAACAGCAATGTTACGTTCTTTAAACCAATTTAATTCATGCTCAGTCACTAACTCAGGTTGCACAACAACGCGTGAGTAAAAAGTCATTTCAGCTAAAGGCATTGGGGCTGAATAGTAAAAAGCGATGCTGTTATTAACGGGCTTTGCTAGTAACTGCGCTGATACTAAAAGCAAAAGCCATAAAATATATTTCATTAATGATTCGTTATGTTAATTTTAAACTATTGCTCAAAGGAAAGCATTTCGAGGTTTTTCTAGTTATTTTGTATTAGTTATTATTATATGTTAACAAAAATAAAAGGTCTATCATGTTGTTTTAAATTTATACTAAATCAATCTATTATTTAGGTGGTGTTATTATTGCAAGTTAATGAATTTAAATAAATAAAACCTTTAAGAAAGGCTTGGATTTTAAACGAGATTTGTAAAGAAATGTAAGTTTTTATTGCCAGTTCTGGATAAATTTAAAAGCCATTTCGCTTATAAAATGGCCTTTAAAAAGTTTATTGTTTTAAATATTAATCATTACCTAATACAAATCATGTTTCTTCCTTGCGATTTAGCTCTGTACAAAGCGCTGTCGGCGGCACACATTAATGCTTCAGATGTTCTATATTGGTTATTGTATTCACACGCTAAGCCTTGGCTAACACTAATTTTAACGTTGTCAGGTAGGCCTATTTCTCTAAAGTTTAAATTTAAAATTCTATCTTGAATACGCTTGGCTATCATCTCAGTGTTTGAAATATGAGATCGCGGTAATACCACGGCAAACTCTTCTCCACCATATCGGGCAACTAAGCTGTCTTTTGACGGCAGGCATTCTTCAATTGTTTTTGCTACTTTTTGCAAGCATTTGTCACCTTTTACATGCCCAAAGTTATCGTTAAATAATTTAAAATAATCAATATCAATCAATATAAAACTTAATGGTTGCTTGTTCATTAGACATGTTTGCCAATCTTTGTGGATAGTTTTTTCTAACGTTCCACGATTTGCAATACCAGTTAGGTGATCGAGCTTTGAAAGTGTTTCGAGTACTTTATACTTTTTTATATGTTTAGAAATGTCATGCATGATGCAAATAAATAAAGGAGTATTATTAGTTGTTGCTGGTGGAATGCATGAAACCGAAAGTTCTACATCTAAAAAGTTACCATTAGCTTTAATTATTTTTACTTCTTTGGGGCCATGATTTAGCGGCGTTTGATAATTGTTTTTCCAACTTTCAAACATGTATTCGTAATCGTCACGGTATTGCTCTTGTAAAAAATGCTGCCACTTTTTACCAATTAATATATCTGAAGGAACATTAAAAAATCGTGCAGCTACCGGGTTTACCGATTCAAAAACACCTTGTGCATTCACAATAAATATAGCATCGGCCATAACGTTAGTGACATTAATAATCGCGCTTATTTTTTCATTGTTAACACGCTCAGAAAGGCTGTTTACTAATGTTGATACAGCGATATTTTCGTTATTTAGTTTGCTGTGTTGATTATTGTTAGACATGGCAGTTGCTCATTTTTATTGTTAATGAAACTTGATGTCTAGCAGTGTATTCAATTTATGGGTTTTAAACCTTTCGGTAATCTTCTTTTTTAAGTTGTTGTTTTATTGGTTATTATTGGTTATTATTGGTTGATAGCTAAGGGGGGGTATAAATTAATGACACAGGCATAAATTAGTCCTGTGCAATTTAAGAATAAGTATTACTAATTAGAGTTCTTTTTCATTCTTAACTTGTGGATCAGTGCTTTCATATTTATTGCCATTACATTCAACGTTAAAAATTAAGCATACAGAGCCATTATTTTCATCTGTGTCGGTAATGATAATTGTGTGGCCGTTGTCACTTACTTTATAGCTGAAGTCTTGGGCGCATGGTTTTTGTGTGTCGATATCGGTGATAGTAGCGCCAGTAAATACGAAACCATTTTGAATTGTGGCGTCGTCTAAATTATAGTTGCCAGCGGTTTCAGTTCTTACAACACCACCGCCAGTAGCGGGTTCGCCATTTTTTGTATAGCTAAAAATAGCTTCACTATTGTTAAGTTTAATATTTACTTGAAAGTCGACATTTTCTAGGGTGTTATTCATATTATTTCCTTTATGAGTAATTATAGTTGGAAGTTCGTAATGCCTAATTTAACTAGGCTTGTTTTTATTTCTGATATCTCGTCTTCCCTGTTTAAACAGGTATAAGCTTGTACTAGTGGGTATGTTATTTTTACGCTCTGACTTATTTTTGCAGCTTCAGAAATAGCTTTGATAGCGCTTAAGCAAAATTGCTCTCGCTGTTTATTAGTTGTAGCTAAGTTTGCTTTGATTAAGTTTATTCTTGTATATACTAAGTAATCACCAGTTTTAGTTAGGTTGGATAATTGATGTTTGTAGTTTTCATTATTCTCAAGCTCAGTTAATAACTTCTGCGCTTTGAGTGATGATTGTCTATTTATAAAATATTGAATCAGTGTAATTTGTGTATTAATAGTGCTGGTATTTTTAAAATTTTGAGATTTTAAAAAATTAATTATTTTTTCAATTGTTGAGTCAGTAGCTTCATCAGTAGATAGCATTAGTGAAAGTGCTAAAGAGCGATAATACATAAGCTGAAATTTATTGTTTTTTGGATCTTGTACTAAAGCTTCATTGATAACTTGATTAGCCAAGCTGGCTTTTTTATGTGCCATCCGTTTATCACTCAAATAGCTCAGTAAATAACTTTGTTGCATATATAGGTTTGCTGATGTGTAAAAAAGGCTTGCATCACTAGGGTAGTTAGCAATCAATTTTGTGATTACTTTAACTGCAGCTTCTAATATATTAACTGCTTCATTAAAGTTACTTAGCCTCTCTTCTGTTTTTGCAAGCCAACTAATTGTATCGGATTTATCTCGAAGTAAGTCTTTGTTATTAGGTTTCAGTTCAAGCGCTTTATTCTTAAGTAAAAGTGACTCTGCAAAGTTCTTTTTTGCAGCGCTGTAGTTAGATTTTTTTATGTATAAAGAACCTAAAGAATTAGATGAATACGATAATTCCATAATGGAGTTAAAATCATTGGCTGCCAGCGCATACATTTTTTTACTGTAATCGTGGTATCTTTTAAACATTTGCTCAGTAGCTTGATGATCATTTTGATCATAAGCTAATTGACCAAGCCAAAAGGCATTGGCGCCTGCAAGCGTGAGTAGCTCTAAGTTGTTTGGCTGAATTTTTAATAATGCCTCAAGGCGAATGCGGGCGTTTTCAAAGGCGGTGAAGGCCTCAATGGTTTTTCCGCGCGAATAGGCCACTTCCCCCATGGCCTCAAGGGTTTGTGCGTACTGAAAACGGTTGTTAAATTGTGCTTTATTATTGCTAAAGCTAAAAAGTGAACTTGAATCGTCAGTTTGATCAGTAAAATACTCAAGTGCTTTATTACTAATACCATCAAGTAAGTCCATACGTTCAACGCTACGTAATTTATCCGCAAAGTCGCCGACCATAAACCCGAGTAAGCTTTCGGCTTCTTGGCGTTTTTGCTGTGCTAGTTGCTGCGCTTGAAAGCTGGTAACACTCATTAATAGGGCAACACAGGTAAGTAAACAAAGCAAAGCGACAGTGCCACGTTTTATGGTTGTTTTTGTTTTACTATGCTTAAGAGAGCTGGTTATAAGGGCGTGTTCGTCATCGCCTAGTTCAAATGTGTTGTCGTTCAATAAGGTAACGGCCTCTTGCAGCGGTTTTCCTGTCGCAAGGAGGTAAGCATTACTTTTACCTTCATCTATCCAATTTTGTGCTTGGTGTTGTAAACGGCTTTTTATTGCTAATGAATCTTTGTGATCGCTTATCCACTGCTTTGCGCGTGGCCATTGACGCAATAATGCTTCGTGCGCAAGGCTAAAACAGGCTTCGCCATTTTGTAAGTGCGATACAAATAAGCGGCTATCGACCATGGCTTGTACAAGTTCTATTTGGCTAGTGTTAGTTAATGCCTTCCAGCGGGCTGCGCGGCTAGTAATAGTTTTACCATCAGGGTTTAGCGTTATTAATTGTGATAACACGCTTTTTAGTTGCAGTTGTTGTTTGTTGCTAAGGCCTATAAATACATCTTCTGCTTTTTTGCCTATGGCGCCCTCAATACCGCCAAGTTTTTTATACACACTGTGTAACAACTCATTATTATCACTGCGCTGTAAATACAGCTCTTGCAGTGTGTATTGCAGCATGGGTAGTGCATCGGGATTGTTGGCGGTATCGGCGCAGAGTATTTCATCCAGTGGTGTTTGGGTTTGTGGGTCATGTGAAAACGTTAAATTAGCGGTTATTGCTGGCAAGCGAATAATTTGTTGAAGCTCGTGCCTGTTCGGTGGTGTTAAGTCGTAATGCGCGCCATTAGCTTTGCCAGCCATTAGGCTTGGTTGCTCAACCACTAAAGGGTAAAAATCGTTTCTGCACGCACTAAATACAATCACCGCTTTAGACGTTGCTAAGCGCTCAATAACTGATAAAAATTGGCTACGTGTTTCATCATCAAATAAAGGTGATGAAAGTAGGACCTCTAAACGGTCTATGAACAAAAATAATTGCGGTTTGTTAAGCGTTGGTACTGTTTTAGTTAGGGCATTTGTTAAAGTATGAATAACGTTATTAGTGTTTTGCGTTAATTGCTGGGCGAGTGTTTCGGCGCTTAAACCATCAAAGACAGGCAGGTTATTTATATCCCAATCAAGCATGGCAGACGCTAAGTCTAAATAAAGCCGGCTGTGGTCAATATCTGCAAAATCTAGTTGAGTATACGAAACAACACCAATCCCGTTGTAGCCGCGCTCATCAAGCAGTTTAGGTAAAATGCCTGCGTTCACTAAGGATGATTTTCCGGTACCACTTGGACCTAAAATTAAGCAAAAAGCGCGACCAAAATTCACTTGGCTAGCCACTCTTTCCAATAAAGTGGTAATAGCCTGATTTCGGCCAAAAAACAGGTGGTTATCGGTTGTATTATAAGCGCTTAATCCTAAAAATGGAGATCCACCTTGCCAGCTTGTTACTTTGGGGGCTTCTTCACTTAAAGGAAAGTCTAACTTTGCAATAATACGGTAGCCACGTTTTCTTATTGTTTCTATGTATTGTGGTGCACTTGCTTTATCGCCAAGAGCTTTGCGCAACTGTGTAATTATTTTATGTAGCGGGTTATCGCCTACTTCAATATTTTTCCAACAGTGGTTAAGTAGTTCGTCACTGCTAACAAGCTCCCCTTTTTTTGAGCATAAATAGATCAAAACATCCATGGCTTTTGGTTCTAGCTGCTTGTTTTTACCAGCATGTTGAATGCTGTTTGATAGGGGGCTTACCTGCCAATCGCCTAAATAAAATGGGCTGAGGTTCATTGTGACTCATTGTTGTTTTTGCTGATCTAAATATGTATCGGCTTGTTAAGCTGTAACTTTATAGTACAGAAAAAATGGCAAACCAGTATGGCTTTTAGTCAGTGGTGTTGAGTTATTTTAACGCCAGCCCTTGGCTAGACCAGCGTTGTATTTACAGTTATAGGTCGTTTTTATTTATGGTAACAACACGTTGCGGGAAAGGAATTTCGATATTGGCGTCGTTAATGGCTTTGTACACTCCACCGTTTATAGCTAACTTTGTTTCTATAATTTTCGTGGTGGGTACCCAGTATCGGTAGCTAAGGGTAACACCGCTATCGGCAAAGCGCTCAATGCCTATTTGCGAGTGCGGGTTTTGAGCAACTAACTCGTGTGCGTTGAGTACCTCTTCAATAAGATTAATTGCGGTATCAGCACATGCGCTATAGGCAATATCTATTTCACCCTTAACTAACGAGTAACTAAATGAGTTATGAATTATTTCGCCCATTATATGTTTGTTAGGGATGGTGATTTCTACTTTTTCTTCATCTATTAAAATGGTGTAGCCAAGCTCTATTGTTTTAACTTGACCGCTTACATTTTTAACTTCAATGGTATCGCCAACTACAAAAGGGCGTGTAGCGATAATGGCAAGGCCAGCACCATAATTAGACAGCATGCCCTGTAGTGCTAAACCTGCACCCAAAGAAGCTGCACCTATTGCCGCCACAAAGGGAGTAACACTTATCCCTATCTTGCCAAGCGCTATAATAATAACCATAACAATAAGCAGTACTTTTACAACACTACTAACAAAGTTTGTAAGCGTAATATCCACATTATGGCGAGTCATTAAATTGGCGACTATTTTAGATAGTTTTTGTGCTATCCAAAGGCCAATCAACAATATAAAAACAGCCCCTACAATTTGCATGCTGTAGGTAACTAAATACTCAGTGAGCATATTGTAATACTTTTCAAACTGTTCGATTTCAGAACTGATCATTATGGGCTCTTAACTCGTGTAATTAAATTTTTGTAAACTATAGCAAACTGTTTACTAAAAAAGGATAGAGGAGTGGGACTATTATGGCCGTTAGCAATGCACTGAGCGCCATAGCTACTGATGAAAATGCACCTATTTTAGGGTGTTCAGCAAGTGCCGCTGCTGTCCCAATAGCGTGGCAGGCCGTCCCCATAGCAACACCTTGGGATTCATGACTGCCTATTTTTACCAATTTAAACAGCATGAAACCAAATAATGCCCCTAATAAGCCAATAAAAATAACCATAGCGGCGGCCAAAGAGCTGATCCCCCCCAATGAATCTGTAACAATTAAAGAAATAGGCGTTGTGACGCTAAGTGCCGCCACAGAGGCACTTAGCTCAGAAGGAACCTTAAAAAATACACTTAATAAAAAAGCCACAAAAGTTGCATTTACAATACCTAAACTGCAAGTACCTAGTATGAGTAATAGGTTTTTACGTACGTGAATAAACTGCTGATACAAAGGTAGCGCTAATGCGACAATGGCGGGCTCTAAAAGCCAGCTTAGTAGCTGGCTATGATGGGCAAACTTGGAGTAAGGCAGGTTTAAGTTAATCAATAACAAAGCAATAACGGCAATACTTAAAAAAACAGGGTTTGTAATTGA
>NZ_NTLW01000146.1:0-15665 GCF_002632075.1 Pseudoalteromonas sp. ESRF-bin5
CAGCGGCTGTACTTCTTTATTTTCGTTCATCTCTAACTTTGGCGCATTCATTCCCTTTAATAAACGACCGAATATATCAGCACCAGTAATAATACGCTTCTCATCACCCCATACCAGCACAACGTCGTGATCAATAGCACCATCAAACGATTTATCGAGCGAATGATTTGCGCGTATTTTTAAAATAACCTCACTTAAACGCAGTGTTTCATCCGTTACAATAATAGGTCTGTGGCAAAAATGGTAAGGGTCAAAAATATCTGGCTCAAATAATGCTGATCGTAAAAAACCATCTGCATCAACCACTAATAACGGCCACCCATCGTTGTTAGTCAAAATTACCCAGTTATAGCCCGATTTGTGTAATTTACGTAAAAACTCATTATCGGCTGATAATGTCAGTTCAGGAAAAATAGGTAAATCAAGTTTAGTAGGTAAAGAGATTATAGAATCTGGATCAATTATTTCCCCTTCTTTAGTTACACTGATTTCGTCTAAGCTAAAAAAGTTAAGTGCACCAATACCTTCAACATGTTGCACATCAGCTTCTTCTGCCTCAATGTGTTTACGTATTATTCCTCTAAGCTCGCTTTCAGCAAAATAGGTAATACCTTCTTTGCCCAGCCATGCATCAAGTACCAAGGCCGTTGGTTTAGCAACAACATAAAACAAAACTTGATAAAACTTTATTAATGGCGAAAGCATACTCGCCATTTTTAATGCATTACGAGAAAAATAAGCTTGAGGTGTTATCTCACCGATTATCGTAATCGCAATCGTTGAGAATAAAAACGAGCTAGCGCCCATTAATACAGAATCAGAGAGCAACGTGAGTAAAACGTTAATACCCACGTTACCCCACAAAATGGTTGCTAGTAAAAAGTTAGAGTCGTTACGAAGTGCCATAACCTTAATTGCCGCTTCGTTTCTTTTTGAACTTTCCATTTCAAGCTGTAATCGGCTTAAAGAAAAGAACGCCAAATTCAAGCCCGAAAATATTGCCGATTGCGAAATACACAGAGCAATAGCACACCAAATCATGACATCAAACGTCATTTTATTTTCCTGTTAAAAAGTTTATAGCAGCAACAAACTGCCTAAACCTAAAAAGGTCACAAACCCAACAATGTCGGTAACCGTTGTTAAAATAACAGAGCCAGATAACGCTGGATCTATTTTCATTTTGTCTAAAATCGATGGTATTACAACGCCCGCGAGCGAGGCCGCTACTAAGTTTAATAAAATAGCGACTGTAATCGTTACACTTAACATCAAATCGTTAAACCATAAGTAGGTGAGTAAACCAATTACAAATGCCCACACTAAACCGTTAACAGCCCCGACTCTTAGTTCTTTTTTAAGTAACGCATTGCGGTTTGAATCAGTCACCTGCCCCAAAGCCAAACCACGCACGATAACGGTTAATGTTTGACTACCCGCAATTCCTCCCATTGAGGCTACAACCGGCATAAGCACCGCTAAAGCAACCACTTGTTCTATAGTGGCGCCAAATAGACCAATGAACCACGATGCTAAAAATGCAGTGGCCAAGTTTATACCTAGCCAAATACCACGGTTTTTGGCACTTTTTCGTACACTGGCAAATAAATCTTCGTCCTCTCGTAAACCACCCGCCTTTGCGGTGGCTTCATCGGTTATTTCTTGGCGAAGTTCGTAAGCAGAGGCAATTGTTAATCGCCCTAATAATTTATTATCTGAATTTACAACCGGCATAGCCATTTGCTCAGAGTGAATCACCACTTCAGCAGCTTCATATAAATCATCGTCTGCATGCAATGATGAAAAATCATGATTTGCCAGTGTCATTAAATTATCGTTATCGTGTGCTTTAATAACATCGTTAATGGCCACTTCACCAATCAAACTGCCTTTGCGGGTCACTAAATAAATGACTTCACTGTATTGCGGTACACCTTTAAATAAAAGCTTTTTTGCGCCACCAGCGGTTAACTTGTCAGACACCTTTAATATATCAAAACCTAGCCAGTGACCGAGTTGTTCTGGTGGGTATTGCTGTGCTAAATCGTACTGCTTGGTTTGCGCTTCATCTAATTGCTTTTTTGCATAGTCGACAAACCGCTCAGGTATAACTTCTTCTAATTCGAGTAGCTCTTCTACATTTACTTCATCAAGTAATTTAAATGCATCACTGTCATCAAGTGTTTGCAGTAACCATAAACAACTGTCAGGGCTTAAATTTACAAAAATTTCATGCTGTGTATCTTCGTCAAGCAATTGCCAAATTTCGAGTCGCTGCTCTTTGGGTATTGCTTCAAACAATAAAGATAGATGCTCTGTAGAAAGTGTGCTTTGTGCGTCGATCAACAGTTTATTCTTACGTTCTGTGGTGTCGCATTGCAGTAAGTCGTTTATGAGTTGTGGAAGCTGATCTACCGGATACTCAATCATTAAAAAAACCTTAAAATTAAAAAGCACATTATTTACAGTTTACCTTCTCAATTAAAAATTGCAGAAAAAACGGTACTTTAATTAAAGATGTGCATGCTATTTTGCGCATTGTATGGGCAAAACAAAGGCAGTACTATTTATTTTTATATAAATTAAAAGTATGAAATTAAAGTATTAGAAAATAAAAAGGGAAAGAAGTTGGGCAACTATGAATACTAAAGCATACAGGCATTATTTTGTATGCTTTAAATATGTGGGATTAAATTTCGATTAATAACCCTTTGTCTTTTTTTACTTTTTCAATAACCATATAAGTATGGTGTGTGCCTACACCGGGGATATCAACTAAGTCACCCAACACTTGCCTGTACTCTTCCATGTTAGATACACGTATTTTTAATAAGTAGTCGTAACCGCCTGCAACCATGTCACATTCTACAACTTGTTCCATTTTTAATATGTGTTCTTTAAATACTTTAAATACAGCAGTATTTGAGGTAACCAACGACACTTGAACATGAGCCACTAAGCTTTGGTTTAACTTAGCTTCGCTTAATTTAGCATAATAACCCTCAATATAGCCTTCTTGCTCTAATCGCTTTACGCGATCAAGGCATGGGCTTGGGCTTAAATTAACTTGTTTTGCTAAGTTAACGTTAGAAATTCTGCCGTTTTTTTGCAAAACGTCTAAAATTGCTAAATCAATGCGATCTAGCATGCGTAATCTATTTGGATTTGTCATACAGAATTTTATGCGGATAAGTTAAATTTATGCCCTGTAAATTATCGTAAATCGACAAATTTAACCAGCATATTCTGCTGAATTTTATTTAGAATGCACTCTCAATATCACTGGTATTTTATTGGTAATTAAATTTACTTTAAATCTTAACACTGCTAAGGGTTGCTTATGTTATTCAACGGCGATTTAACAACTGACTGTCCTATAAGACAAAAAATCCGTGACTTTTACCGCATAGACGAAAATGCGGTTATCGATCATATTTTACCGCTTGCAGAAGTAGGCGTTAAAGCACGAAGCCGTGCTTGGGAAAGAGCCCGCCAAATTGTTTTAAACATTCGTAAAGAACAAGATGGTCAAGGCGGTGTAGATGCGCTACTGAATGAATTCTCGCTTTCAAGTGAAGAAGGCGTAGTGTTAATGTGTTTAGCCGAAGCGCTGCTTCGTGTACCAGACAAAGAAACCCAAGAAGCCCTTATTCGCGACAAGTTAGCAAAAGGTGATTGGAGCTCTCATTTAGGCAGTAGCGACTCTTTATTTGTAAATGCATCATCTTGGGGCTTATTAGTAACCGGTAAAATGGTTAACTACACAGATAAAACCAAAGACCAACAGTTTGGTATGCTTAAAAAGACCATTGGTCGTTTAGGTGAGCCTGTTATTCGTAAGTCTGTAAACTTTGCAATGAAAATTATGGGCAAGCAATTCGTTATGGGTCGTACCATAAACGAAGCAATTGAACGTGCTGCCGACACAGAGCAAAAAGGCTATGTATATTCTTACGATATGCTAGGCGAAGGTGCGCGCACAAGTAAAGATGCTAAACGCTACTTTGACAGCTACATGAATGCCATTCACTCAATTGGTAAAGCGGCAAATGGCCGTGGTCCCATTAAAAGCCCTGGTATTTCTGTAAAGCTTTCGGCTATTCATCCTCGCTATGAATTTACGCATAAAGACCGAGTAATGGCTGAAATTGTACCAAAGCTAAAAGAGCTTGCTCTGGCTGCAAAACAGTACGACATTGGTTTTACCGTTGATGCAGAAGAAGCTGACCGTTTAGATATTTCACTGGATATTATCGAAGCCGTATTTAGCGATAAAGATTTAGATGGCTGGCAAGGGTTTGGCTTAGCTGTTCAAGCGTATCAAAAACGTGCGATTTTTGTTATTGAGTGGCTAACAGAGCTTGCTACGCGTGTAGGTCGTAAACTAATGGTGCGCTTAGTTAAAGGCGCATATTGGGATACTGAAATTAAAACTACACAGCAAGATGGTTTAGATCACTACCCTGTATTTACCCGAAAAGCGACAACCGACGTATCATATAAAGCATGTGCAATTAAAATGCTAGAAGCACGTGATGTGCTATACCCACAATTTGCAACCCACAATGCATACACTGCAGCAACTATTCTAGAAGTGGCTAAAGGCGATAACACAGGGTTTGAATTCCAACGCTTACACGGGATGGGTGAATCGTTATTTGACCAAATTGTAAATGCAGAAAAAATTCAGTGTCGTGTATACGCTCCCGTTGGCCAACACGAAGACCTATTAGCCTATCTTGTTAGACGTTTACTAGAAAATGGTGCAAATTCATCGTTTGTAAATGCCATAGTTGATACCTCTAAACCGGTAGAAACACTGCTGCCAGATCCGGTAGAAACGCTGCAAGGGCTTCGCAACAAATACAATACGCAAATTAAAATGCCAATTGATTTATACGGCGAAGAACGCGCTAACTCTAAAGGCATGGACTTAACCGATATAAACGTGATTACCCCGTTTAAAGAAAACCTAGACAACTGGTTTAACGAGCACCTAATAGATCAAAGCCAAGTCCCTGATGGATCACTTGCTGTTAAAAACCCAGCAAACCATAAAGAAATTATCGGCCATGTAAAACTACAAAGCGGCGATGAGATGAAAACACTACTTGCTAATGCAGAAGCAGCGTTTGAGTCATGGTCGCAAACCCCTGTAAAAGACCGCGCTAATTTATTACGCCGAATTGCTGACATTTTAGAACGTCATCACGACGAGCTCGTTGCTATTTGTATCAAAGAAGCGGGTAAAGTAGCACAAGATGGCATAGACGAAGTACGTGAAGCAGTCGACTTTTGTCGTTACTACGCAGCACGAGCCGAAGAACTCTCAGAAGATGAGCGCTTTGAAGCACGGGGTGTAATTCTGTGTATTAGTCCATGGAACTTCCCACTCGCTATATTCTTAGGGCAAGTGGCTGCTGCCATTGTGACGGGTAATACTGTTATTGCCAAACCGGCTGAACAAACAAGCTTAATTGCATTGCGTACAATTGAACTTATGCTATCTGTGGGTTTACCAGAGCACGTCGTGCAACCTGTTATTGCACGCGGTAGTGAAGTGGGTAAAACAATTGTTCCTGATGAACGTATTCAAGCAGTTATGTTTACAGGTTCAACTGAAACCGGCACATTAATTTCTCAAACGCTTGCAGCAAGAAACGACATACAAGTGCCATTAATCGCCGAAACAGGTGGTCAAAACTGTATGATTGTTGACTCTACAGCACTGCCTGAGCAAGTAGTTGATGATGTTATAAGTTCGGGTTTCCAAAGCGCTGGTCAACGTTGTTCAGCACTGCGAGTATTGTTTATCCAAGAAGACGTAGCCGACGGCATCATTGAAATGCTTAAAGGTGCTTTGGCCGAATTACATATTGGCGATCCATCATTGTTATCTACCGATGTAGGACCTGTAATCGACGAAAAAGCACTTAAAAACTTAACCGAACATGTTGAGTACTTAAAAGGCAACGCAACACTTCATTACGAATGTAAAATTCCGGATAACAGCGAAAATGGTGCGTACTTCTTTGCACCACGTCTTTACGAAATAAAAGACCTTTCTGTACTTAAGCGCGAAGTATTTGGTCCATGTGTTCATATTATTCGCTTCAAAGCGAATCAACTTGATGACGTAATCGATCAAATAAACAATACAGGTTACGGCTTAACAATGGGTGTACATTCACGTATTGAAGAGCGTTGCGAGTACCTTGCTAAAATGTCTCGTGCTGGCAATGTATACGTAAACCGTAATATGATTGGCGCAATTGTTGGTGTGCAGCCATTTGGTGGCCGAGGCCTATCGGGTACAGGCCCTAAAGCCGGTGGCCCTAACTACCTACAGCGTTTGGTGAAAGAAAAAGCATCGCCAGAAAACGTACAAATGACAAACCTAACGCCAGATGAGCTTGATTTACACCACTACAGCGGTGCAAATGCCCAAGTAGAAAAGCTAATGGCTAATTCAATGCGCGATGAAAAAATTTGGCGAGCAACCCCGCTAAATGACCGTGTATCTGCTGTTCGTCAGCTACTAGCCAAAATTGCTACGGTAGAAATTATTGATGACCTTGCTGACGATTTAGCTTTAACGCTAGCCGATGCGCGTGCACAGCTAAACCGCCTTGAAAAGCATATGCGTAAATTTACAACGTTGCCTGGGCCAACGGGTGAGTCTAACACGCTTCATTTAGAAGCTCGCGGCTGTGTTGTTTGTTATGCAGATAAGAGTACCTCTTTTAACTTTTGGGCGTTGTCTATTATCACTGCATTAGCTGCGGGTAATACGGTAATTACAGTTGCCTCTGAAATGTTTTACGAAGAAGCCGAAGCATTCAGAGAGAAGTTTATTGCTACAGGTGTTGCTGAAGGGGTATTCCAAGTAGCTAAACCTAATCAGTTACAAGCTATTTTGGCCCACCCTCATTTAGCAGGCGCAGTTGTTGCAGCGCGTTCGTCTCGTTTAGGTTACTTCAGCCAGCAACTTGCACAACGTAAGGGCGCTATATTACCGGTGATCAGTTCTGAATATTACGACACATTAATCAAGCGTCTTATTACTGAAAAAACAATTAGTGTAGATACAACGGCGTCAGGTGGTAATACATCCTTGATGACCTTAGTTGAAGATGATGATTAATTAAGCTAATACTAATTACTTATAATGTTTATTAAAGGCACCTTTTGGTGCCTTTTTTCTATTTAAAGTACGTAAAGTTTGCTATTTTCAATATAGATTTATTAGTTAAGTAGTTAAATTGAAAAAGCTCCCTGTTTCTAAATTACTCCCTGGTATGTTTGTGCAAAGCGTCACAAAACAAACGGGCAGAGTAAAAATAAAAAGCCAAGGCTGGGTAAAAACCCAAACGAGTATTGATAAGCTTATTAAGGCGGGTATTTTAGAGGTCGAAATTGACCCAGATAAAACACTCACCGAAACAGTGCCTGAAAAAGAACAAACCAAAACACCTGCCACAAAAATAAAACGCGATCCTTGGCAAAAAACGCATAGTGCAGCTCAAGAAATGAATAAAGCTAAAAAGCTTTATGACGAAGCTAAAACGCTGCAAATAAAAGCATTTAAAGATATAAAGTCCGGCCTGAACATTGATATTGCTCCATTTAAAGAGCTTGCTAGCGGTTTTATGGATTCAGTTTTTAGAAACCAAGACGCCCTAGCCTGCCTCACGCAAATGCGCCAAAAAGATGCATACTTACTAGAGCACTCTATAAACGTATCTATCTTAATGGGTATTTTTGCAAAACACCTTAATATTGAAAAAGACATTATTGTAGAGCTCACCACAGGTGCGCTGCTGCATGATATCGGTAAAATAAAAACGCCAGATGAAGTCCTCAATAAGCCTGGGCGCTTAACCGAAGCCGAATTTGAAATAATGAAGCAGCATGCGGTTTACTCTAAACAAATTTTGGAAGAGTCAGGTTTAACTGGTATTGCTGTAGATATTGCAGGCATGCACCATGAACGCATAGACGGAACTGGTTACCCTTTTGGTAAAAAAGGAAATGAAATAAGCCAGTATGTTCGCATGGCTTCTATTGTAGATGTATACGACGCCCTAACAGCAGAGCGAGTTTATAAATCGGGCATGGAACCCATTAAGGCATTTAAAATATTAAAAGAAGGCTGCCCAAATAGCTTTGACGGCGAATTACTAACTAAGTTTATTCAGTGTATTGGAATTCACCCTGTGGGCACATTAGTAAAGCTTTCAAGCCAAAAAGTCGGGCTTGTGACAGAAAGTAATCCCGCGATGCCATTAAAGCCGATTGTTAAAACCTTTTATAGTGCAAAGCACAGCCGTTATACAGAAGTGCTCGATATTGATTTGTCGAACAAGCGAATTGAAGACTCACTCGAAACAACCGTAAAAGCCGGCGACTTCAACATTGATTTAGAGCGTTTTTACAAAAACTCCGTATTACCTTAAATAGTCAAAATAAGCTCAATGTTACTCATTGAGCTTATACTTTTTGTTACTCTGGCCAATCCTGCAAGGCTTTTAAACTAAACTCGTAACCGTCAAAATCTATTACGCTTTGCTCAGGTGTAATTTCTTTTACCATTAATGCACCAATACTATCACCTTCGTGAAGCTCTCGCCCATTTAGCTTTATCCAGCGTTTATCTGCACTTGATGAATAAATATGTGCTTGATACTTTATCCTAGGTAGCATTGCTTGTAGGCCATCTGGTAACAATTCGATAGGCTCTACCCGAGATGACGATTTAGAGGCCTGAGTTACCTCATAATCTTGGTTTTTATCGACATCTTGCACTGCCTGCGCAAACGCATTTTTAAGTGTAGTTGGCACAGCATCAAGCTCAGGGTCACTTTTAGGTTCAGCTTGCGTTACACCACTAATTGGCTTACCCAACACTTTATATTTACTCATATCAATAGTTGCTGACGACGTACTTTGAGTTTGTTCAAAACCGCCTTGGTTATAAGTTAACTGTGTATTTGAATTAAGTTGACCTTGGTTTGGCTGATTATAATTTTGCGTATTTACAAGCGAAGGTTGATTAAAAGTTTGTTGGATGCCACTAGCTGCACCTGTTGATGGCATTGGAATATACTGCCCAGTTGGTGTTAACAACATTTGCTGAATACCCGTGGGTGTTTGCACGTGCACTAACTGCCCTTCAATAGTTGCGGTGTTGCTTGGCGCTTTTTCAGGTTTAGGCTTTACATTCACCTCAGCTTGTTCAGTGGCAGGTAATGCTGCTGTCTGTAACTCAGTCGTTACTTGTTCATTACTTTGAGTGCTAACTACATTTGAGGGTTCAACAGAACCAGGTGATTGGACCCATTTACCAAAAGTAAATCCGGCCGCCACCGTTACAAAGGCAGCCAAGCTGCCCCCCAAAACAAAGGCGATACGGCGGTAGCGAGCGAGTGCTTGTTGCTGTTTTAACTGCTCCGACTGTAAATCGTATTGCTCGGCGCTCATATCAGCTTGTTGAGATTGCTTTAATGCATCTAATAAATAAGACATAAATCACCTAACTATAAAATAAAGGAAAGCCCAATACCTGCGGCAAACAAAGCGCCGAAAGCAAAGCAATAAATTAAAATCGATGGCGACTGCTCAGGCTTATTCGTTGTTGCAACAAAGTCAGAAGGTAGTGATTCTTGCGCAGATTGTTTAACAATTTCAGCATCTACAACAAGTTGCTGCTTCGAAAAAGTACCCACTAAAGCTCGTTCACACACTAGGTTCATCAAGCGAGGTATACCGCCTGTCATTTTATGAACCATCTGCATTGCATCCATCGAAAACAATCCTTTATCGCACCCAGCAATGTGTAACCGGTGCTTGATATACGCCACTGTTTGGCCTTGTGTTAAAGGTAATAAGTGATAACGCGCGGTGATCCGTTGAGCAAGCTGCCTTAACTCATTACGTTTTAATAAATCTTGAAGTTCTGGCTGACCTACAAGCACGATTTGCAATAGCTTTTTGTGGTCGGTTTCTATATTAGTTAATAAACGAAGTTGCTCTAGCACATTGGGGGCAAGTAGCTGCGCCTCGTCAATAATTAAAATAGTATGGCCACCCGCCTTGTTATTACTCTCTAAGTGTTTTTTTATTATATCGGTTAAACTTTTAAGCGTCGCATTTTGTGCGTCATAACTAATTTTCAATTCATCGCAAATACTGGCTAACAACTCAAGTTCTGACAGCGCAGGATTATGAATCATCGCTACTTGTGTATTTTCAGGTAATTGCTCTAGCATGCTGCGGGTGATTGTTGTTTTTCCGGTGCCTACTTCGCCCGTTAGTAATACAAAACCACCGTCTTCACCCAATCCATAGGTTAAGTGTGCTAAGGCTTCTTTATGGCGCTCGCTTAAAAATAAATAATGAGGGTTAGGCGAAATCGAAAAAGGTTTTTCGTTCAGGCCAAAATAGCTTAAATACACCGTGATGTTCCTTCGTAATTAAATCACCGCCTATAATGGCAAAAAAACGCGCACAGTAACATCGTTGTAAGCGCTTTATTGTTGAAATAAAGTAAATTTATGTAAAACCAAAAAAGCGCAACTACCGGAGTCACCTCCAATAACTGCGCTTTTAATCAAACTTATTTGGTCTTTATTTTTCGTAGCGAACTAGGCGTAAATAAACATCACTGGTTTTAGGACGTAAACTATTTAGCCCGCTGTCAAACTGATACACCCAGGCCGAACTCATACTGCTAACACCCGATGTGCTAGACCAATAGTTTTGAGATTTAGTGCCTAAAAAAACAACTTCATTTATGCTTGGCTCTGTACAACTGTGCTCTAAAATACTGGCTAGCTCTTTAATATTAGGCACCTGCCAATCATCATAATTTGCAGTTGTATCGTTAGTCGCGCCTCGTAAAGCTTCTTGCCACGTCACTGCAGGCGTAGACCCTTCGCACAGTAATGTTTCTGTATTATAGGTTTGAGAATAACTACAACGCTGCCACATTAGGCCAGTTTCAGTGTCAGATACTGTACCATCGGCATTAACGGTAAACCTATCGGTTGGGGTTGTTGTGTCAGCACCGCCATAACATGTTTGCGCAGCTACATTAAAACTAAAGCCAAAAACTATAAACGTATTTAATAATTTTAATTTCATAACACTCTCCTATCGGCTTCTGACTAAACGAACATACGCGTTGTTTTCTTTTGGATAGGCAAGGTCATTACCATTGCTCATATCAATAATATAAGCTTGCGATAAACTGGTGCCATCTGCTGCAGTTTGAGATGTCCAATAAGGTAAATTAACATTATCAATAGCACCCGCTTCTGGCATATTTGGAAAGAAAGCTAAGTCAATTAAAACGCTTTTCCCTTGTTTACCATAATCTATTAACCCCAAAAGCTCTGTGTAAGTTGGTACCCGCCAATTTGTTCCTCCACAAAAATCGATAGCATTAACTTCATTTATATAGGTTTGTAGGCCACAGCTTGTGTCGTTAGGGCATGTTGTATTTGCTGTGCTGTCTGCATCGGTAGTTGTGTCGCCAATGTCCCAATAATAGCTGTTTTGTGCATCCCGTAACGTTGTGTTTGGTAAAGAACCAGACGAAGGTGATTTAACTTCCCAAACAAGCCCTGTTACGTTGTCACGAATACAGCTAAAGTCTTCACTTGAGTCATCAACTTCATCGGCAAACTGATTAAGTTTTGTATAATCAAACGCGAGATTACCTATGCCTGCTTTATCTATGCGGTTAGCAAAGCTATCTCGACCGAGCTCTGCGTCTTGCTCAGGAAAGTCGTCACTGCCACAATTTATGCGCTGCGTATTGTTGTAACATTCTCCCATACCACTATCGTTTATCAGGCCAAGCGCCTTTGGCGTTATATCAATAAACACCGTATCTGTATCGGTTCGTCCTTTCGAATCGGTAACGGTTACTTCAAAGCTAACTGTGGTGTTGGTGTCCACATCGGAGGCAAAAAAGCTAGATACACACTGTTGGCTATTGCTGAGTGTTTCGGCATTTCCGGTTAATTGTTGCCACTCACACTGGTATGTATCAGTAACTGTTTCACTATTGCTTGCATCTAATGTTACCTCGTCAAATTCTTCAACATTTTGATCATCCCCTGCATTTGCCGCAACTAATTCATTGGTTTTATTAAGGCTCATCGTGAATTGAGTACTGGCTTCGCCACCCTCATCGTCTGTAACCGTTAAACGCCAAAGCAATGTCGTGTTTGCTTCTAATAAAGGGTGAGTAAAACTTAATGTTGAACCATCAAAGCTGGAAATATCTAAGTCAGGGCCTGATATTAGTTCCCAAAAATAGCTATTCACCATCCCATTTTCATCCGGATCACTAGAATCAACACCGCTCAGTATAACGGTATCTTGGTATACAGAAGGGAGTGTATCTGGTGCTGTTTGTGTTATTACAGCAATAGGGAGCTGGTTATTAGAACTAACCGAAATTAAAAGGTCGTCACTTACTGTGCTATTGCCAGTGCTTTGATAACTGACCCTTAGTACAATTTCACTGTCTGCTTTAACATCAGGTGCCGTAAGTGTTTGCTCTGCGCCTTCAAGTGGAAAGCCGTCTATACTTGGCCCGCTTACTTGCTGCCACGTAAATGTACCGTCAGCAGGTGAGCCTTGGGCGGTAATGGTAAAATCAATTTTTTCGATTACTTGTATGTCCGGACCAGCATTCACAGAGGATTCAATATTTGTGGTACTGTCACCACCGCCGCCACCGCCGCATGCTGTAATAAAAATGCAGGAAAAAAGAGGGATTAACGCTAACGCTTTCATTCGTAGCACCTTGTGTGTCAAATAATTACCATGAGGTAATCACAAGCAAAAAAGGTGCCACTAAAGCTTACATGTAGGCGTCTTGATGGATACGAACGAACAATTTAGTGCCAACTTTGCTGTAATCAACTTTATATTCACGACCATCTAACGACTGAATAAATACTAACTGTTTTTCTTCACCAAATACTTCAGCGCTGCTTATATATACCATTTCTAGGTAACGGTCTTTTGCGTCGCGTCTATTTTTTGGTAGCTCCTCTTTAAACGGCTCTAATCCGTTTTGAGTCACTTTAATTCGTGGCTGATTTTCAGCGTTAACAATCACTAAATCAAGTTTTTTGTCTTTATGTATTATGGTATTACGACCACTTTTTAAAAAGGCTCTTTCTTGGCTCATTGTCTTTTCCTACAGTCGCAGTTTAATCTTTAAGCTGCGACGCTATAAACTGATGTGGCTCGCGCTTCCACTTATTTAAATTAGCGCTAAAAGCCCAAATATCTGTATCTAGTACACTGGCAGGTAGTAATAAATCATACCCTGTTAGCAGCTTGAGGTGCTTAGTTCTGTTTGCAAACATTGCTATTAAACCATTATAGCTAATTCCGCGCGCAGATCGATGTTGTGTATCTTCTACTAACCATTCTGATGGGCAATTGCCATTTTTGCAATGATTTTGAACAACCTGCATAAAAAAATGTCGTTGTTCTATAAGTAATTTACCCGCAATTCTAGGAGTTATACTCATTAAAAACTCATCAATATCATTTAGCTTTAGCCCAACCGCGTTTAGCTCTAAATGCTCTGAGCCTTTTTCTACTTTTGGAACACCGCAAGAATGAAAGTTTTTATAAGATAAACACCAGCCCCCATATTTATGCCTATATTCAATAGCAGACTCGCTCAAAATTAAGCTGTAATAAGGTTCTTGGGTTTTTAAAAAACCCACAAAAATAGCTCCAAGGCAGGCACTGACCAAAAAAATTTCAACAATGCTAATAGTGCCTGATCTTAGTAAATTAAATGCCATAATAAATACTAAGCCAATAGCGCCTACTATTAATATTTCAATACCATTGCGTGCACCTTTCGCACGGTAATTAATAAGCTTTTTAGTATGTTTATCCATATTGATAAAAAACCATATAAAATATAAACATAATAATAGCCCATAAAATCACTTTCCTGGCTGTCATACAGGCCTTGCAAGATGTTTTAAAATTCATATATTTATCGCTTTAATTAAACAAAAACCGGTACATATATTTAATATTACTTATTTTTACGCTTAACGCACAAAATTATGAGACACATAACAGACTTTATCCGGTCTTATTTCGTACAATACTTATAATTAATTTTCAGGTATGAAAACGATGTACTCTAGACAATCAGGCAAAGCTCTTTTTCCATTCATTATTACACTACTTTTAATATTTAGTGTTTATTTATACTTACCCTCTAGCCATGGCGAACAAGCTAATTTTTCTAACATGTCTACACAGGTTTCTGCACATACAGTCACTTCGCAAGAAAACGCTGTAATGATAGAAGCAATTGGTAGCGCACGCGCAAATCAAGCTATTTATATCAAAAGCGCACAAAACGACTACGTTACCGACATATTTTTCAAAGATGGTGACTTAGTGAGTAAAGGTCAAAAACTTGTGCAACTGCAAAGCAGACAAGAAGAATTGGCCGTTGAAGAACTCAGTATCAATTTACAAGAAGAAAAGCGTCAGCTTAACCGCCTTACAGAACTTTCACGTACACAGTCTACAGCTAAATCGCTTTTAGAAGAGCAGTTATCTGTTGTAGACGCAACCAAGTCACAATTAGAAAGTGCTAAAACAACGTTAAGCGAAATGACCATTCGCGCACCTTTTTCAGGTTTATTAGGAAAACGCGAAATATCTGTAGGCGCTTATGTTAATAATGCAACCATACTCACTACCCTTGATGATATTAGTATTATAAAAGTAGACTTTAAAGTTCCTGAAAAATATTTAGCGCAACTAGCCATTGGCATGAAAGTATTAACGCAAAACGACGCTTACCCTGGCCAAACATTTACAGGCAAGGTCACGCATATTAGTTCGCGAATCGACGCCGTTACACGCAGCATTGAAGTAACCGCTAGTTTTGCCAATAAGTCTGGCTTATTACGCCCTGGCATGCTCCTAAATACCGCACTTGAGTTAAGTACAAGCCAAGCACTTATGGTGCCAGAAAAAGCCGTTATACCACTGCAAGATAAACACTACGTGTTTAAAATTACAGATGGCGTAGCCAACAAAATAGAAGTACATGTTGCAAGCAGAAATAACGGTTGGGTAGCTATTGATGAAGGCTTAACCGATGGCCAGCAAATTATTACTGAAGGGCTGATTAAAATTCGCTCGGGCAGTAAAGTTAGCGTTAAGGGGTAATACGTGAAAATTACCGACACTAGCGTTAAACGCCCCGTTTTTGCGATTGTAATTAACTTATTGCTACTAACCTTTGGTTTAGTAGCATTTAGTATGTTACCGCTACGCGAATACCCTGACATTGAAACTCCGATTGTAAATATTAGCACCTCATATACCGGGGCATCAGCGGAGATAATCGAAACTAAAATAACCCAAGTTATCGAAAACCGTATATCGGGTATTGAGGGTATTAAAAGTATTAATTCGTCGAGCCGTAATGGTCGCTCAAACATTACTATTGAATTTAATATTAGCCGCGATATAGATGCAGCATCTAACGATGTACGTGAACGTGTTGCACGTGCACTCGACAGCCTACCTGAGCAAGTTCGTCCGCCTGAGGTATCTAAATCAAACAGTGATGAAAGCCCTATTGCATGGTTTGT
>NZ_NTLW01000158.1:0-17309 GCF_002632075.1 Pseudoalteromonas sp. ESRF-bin5
CAATGCATTGGCTGAAACAATAAATGGATTATTTAAAACAGAGATTATTCGCAGAAATGGCCCGTGGAAGAATGTTGATGCTGTTGAATACGCAACGTTAGAGTGGGTCAATTGGTTTAATAATCAACGCTTATTATCTTCAATTGGGTATATTTCACCAGCTCAATATGAAACAGACTACTATGATAATTTAAACGAGTCAGGTAAAGTGGCCTGACTTAAACAAACTGGTCTCCGATGAACTCGGGGCGATTCAACCCGTGCAAAACCAACTTGCTCGTTATTAGGGCTATACACGCCAAAGCACATTGAGTTATCAATCGCTTTTTGCATCACACTTTTAGGTATGCCTTTTGCCCAGTAACTATTAGCAATAAAATTATAAATAACGTTAAAGTTAAGCTTAGACTTGTCTGTACTAATTGAGTAGTTGTGAGGTTGTTGAGTCATTTTTAACTATCCAGTGTAGTATTTAATAGTTTTTTACATACTTTAACTGTGTATCGTGTAGTTTTGAAAGCAGCAGTAACGAGCAAATTGCACCAAATAACGCTAATGCCATATCTGACTGTGTATCCCACACATACCCTTGCGTCCCTAAAAAAGCCTCAGCGTTTTCACCGGTCAGTACTGCCACCCACCACTCTATTAATTCGTAAAATGCACTAAACGCCAAACTGACAGATATAACAAATAAAGTTAACCAACCTCGGCCATTCACAACCTGCTTTCGTAGCAGTATTTCGCGCGCTAGCAAAGCGGGTACAAATCCCTGAAAAAAGTGCCCTACTTTGTCATAGTTATTGCGTTCGCTGCCAAATAAATTATCAAATAAAGGCACTTCTGCGTAGGTATAATGACCACCTATCATCAGCACAATACAATGCACTAAAATAAAAAAGTACAATAAAGAGGTTAATTTAAAGTATTTGTACGTGCTTGATATAAGTGCTAAACCAATCATTGCGGGAATAACTTCAAGTAACCAAGTGAATTCATCTTTAGGGTTAATGCCAGACCAAATTAATACACCAAAAAAAAGGCTTAGCCATGCAAATTTCACGAGTATCCTTACCTTATTTATTTAATTTTAATTTTAATTTTAATACAGTCTACCTTTTCAATATTAATAAAACCACTGCCTGTTATTTAGCTTAATTAATAGTAAAAGTGCAATTATCTGTAGTTAGTTTTAGCTGTTAATCGATTAAATAAATTAGGAAAAAATCGTTTTATCGTTGGTGCCCAACCACTTAATCCTTGCCCAACAATAACTTCGTCTTTTTTGTTAGCAATCGCTTTAATCATTTTTTCAGCCGCACAGGATACTGCCATGCCGTTTTCAATTGATTCTTCGGGTTTATTTTGTGCGACGCCCTGCTCGTTTAACGAGTTATGTGCAATCGCGGTTTTAATCGAACCTGGGCAAATCGTTAAACAATGAATATTGTGCTCTGCTACTTCTGCTCGTAGGCAATCCATAAAGCCCACTACCGCATATTTTGAGCCTGAATAACCCGTTCTAAACTTTGAGCCAACTTTTCCTGCCACACTGCTAATAGCCACGATTGAACCGTTTTTTCTTGCAACCATTGAAGGTAATATCGCTTTTGTCAGTGCTATTAAACCAAAATAGTTAACCTCCATAAGCTGGCGGTATACGTTAAAGTCGTTTTCTAAAAATAAACTGCGCTGCGACACCCCGCCGTTATTAATTAAAATATCGATAGAAGGTAAAGTGTGCAGTAAATCAGTAACCTGAGTCAAAACAGCCTCAGGCGCTGACAAATCAAGCGGTATAACTAAATGCCCATCACCTTCAAGCGTTGCTTTTACCTCAGTGAGCTTTTCAACATTGCGGGCAGATAAAATGACGCGTGCGCCTAGCTTTGCAAATTGAATCGCAAGCTCCTTGCCAATGCCTGACGATGCGCCTGTAACCCACACTGTTTTATTATTAAAATTCATAGGCACCTCTTTGCTCAATGAAGCTGTTGATTTGAGTAAGTGAATTTACGCCTTAGTTGGCCCTGCAATATTGTTCACTTCTATTTCGAGCTGTTTATAAAAACCCATTAAAAATAGTAATTCTACAGTTACATACAATGGGCCAATAATTAAGCCAATTAAATCATCAACAAACGCGGGCTTTTTGCCTTCATAATAATGTCCAATAAATTGCAACACCCAACCAAACACAAATACCCCCACGCCAATACTTAACCAAGGCCAAAATGTCATAGCTGCTATAGGCTCAGCTGCAAACAGCAATGCAGTAAACAATATAGCCATAATTAAACCCAGCGATAGACTTAACATGACGTAATAAATTACCGAAGCTAAAACAAATATTTGTGCACCATTAATAACAACGCCACCAAGGGGTATTTCAATGCGGGCAAGTAAACATAAAACGGCAAATACAATAAGTGGGATACCAAAAAAATGAGTAAGCACATTGCGCTTAGAGCGGTGATATAAACCATATTTGCCAAGTTGTTGTTGAAGTGTTTGCATTGTGTATTCCTCAATAAATATTTAGCTGAACACTAAACATAACAAATAAACGTGCAACAACAATGTCACCTACCCGACATTTGTAAATTTAGGCTAACGCCGAAATAATACTTCCCTTTTCTCGTTCTGGTTGAGTATCCATTCGCTCACGTCCATTTTGATACTCCTGTTCGAGCATTTTTTGTAGTTCGTCCATTTTTTTGTTAATTGAATCACTGTCAGCGCCTTGCTTTTGTAACTGCTCTGATAACTCTTCTATTAATGCTTTTATCTCTGCTATTTTGTCTTTATCGATACCTAAACGTTGGTAAACCAATGCCTCTTGGGCATTTTGTAAAAAGTTATTAGCAACCTTTGGCTCATTCGACTCTTTCGGTTGTTGGGTGGTTTGTTGGATGGGGACATCTATTGCCGCACTCTTATTTATTAATGCCGCATTAGTGTCACTTACATAGCTACTATATTGATTTATATAAGAAGTTATCATCATTAGTTTAAACCTATTGCTGCAAAGTATTATCTGTAGCAATTTTGGTTCCAAAAAATGGTGAAAATAAACTAAGTTAAAGCTAGGCAACCAAAAATCTGGGTTAAACAGTTTTGGATTTGTTTTTATTTGGCCAAAAATTTAAATTTTAACTGAAGGTTTATTGTGCAGCGCTTGAGTTAACTAGCAAGCGCCTGCAGTTTACTTACATCCAACACTGTAATGCACTGATACCCCAAACTAATGGCATTTTTTTTAACCAGTTTTTGTAGTATTTGATTTATGGTTTGCCGTGTTAAATAGGTCATATCCGCTAATTGTTGCTGAGACAATGCCAATGGCGCTGAAAAATTAGTTTGCTCACTCAGCATTAATAATCTGTTACATACTTTTTGCTCTGCACTGTGCAATGCATGATCTTCCATTGAAGAAAACATAAGCCGTAATTTTTGTGCCAATAATAAACCAAACTCCTGCCAATACTCAGGATGTTTACTTAATAGTTGCTCTAATGAACGTTGTGGTACATAAAATAACTGAGCGTCAGTTTGTGCGTAAACGTCATGGGTTCTTAAGCCTTTATCAAATAACGTTACTTCACCAAACCATAACGACGCATCGATGAAACTCAAAACAGCCTCTTTACCATTACTATTTACGCCACTAATTCGCATAACGCCACTTAAAACAACGTATATTCCATCATGCGCATCGCCACGTAAAAATAGCGCTTGTTGGGCTTTCAAAGTGAGTATTTTACCGTGAGTTAATAAAAACATTTTTAGCTTGGGGCTACGATTTTTAAACCATTGCCCTTGCTCTATTACTGCTTGCTGATGCGCTTTCATGGTACCTCTTTAACAATCGTACTCACTTTTTGGAACCCAACGATATTTGCTAATTTCAAATAATTCATTAAATTTGATTGCTCCGTTTTTAACTGTATTTCAACTTAACATTATTTGTTAATTTACTTGCACAATAACTCGAATTTATGACAATCCACTCAGATATATCAAGGGTCTAATCATTACATGTTGCGAGATTCAATTACTAGCACCACTTTTAAAGCATATTAATTTGGCTTAATTTTAACGCAGTTTAACCAACCCCTTTACTCACAGTATAAATTACATTTTTCAAACAAATATATTTCATTTTATTAAAACATTAGTTGATCCTTCTATGAAATTGGTCTAGCATTTCTGGAAGCGCTTCCACACAGGCGATTTTTAATTATCTTTTCTGGAAGCGCTTCCACACATTTGACAATGTTAACATTTACACAATAACAGCCGCATACAAGCTGTTAATAATAATGATAAAAGTACGAGGGAAACCGAATGGCTAACCATATTGTAAGAAAAACAAAGATAGCAACCAGCCTATCTTTGATTTTAAGCGCATCTGTATCTTTACCGTTGCTTGCACAAGAAGAAGCAAACCAAGACGTTGAAGTAATTCAGGTCACCGGCTTTAAAAGCAGCATTAAAGAATCAACTCGATTAAAACGTGATGCCGCAGGTGTGGTAGACGCCATTTCTGCTGAAGATATTGGTAAATTTCCCGATACCAATTTAGCCGAATCGCTACAGCGTATTACCGGTGTGTCGATTGATCGCTCAAACGGTGAAGGGTCTAAAGTGACTGTTCGTGGTTTTGGCCCCGATTACAATATGGTAACCCTAAATGGTCGCACAATGCCTGCTGCATCTCTTCCTGCAGGTGGCGGCACTCCCAATTCTCGTGCATTTGATTTTGCTAATTTGGCATCTGATAGCGTTAAATCAGTTGAAGTTTATAAAACAGGTAAAGCAAGTATTGCCTCTGGTGGTATTGGTGCAACTATTAACATTAACACTGCCCGCCCACTCGACAACCCTGGATTTATTTCAAGTATTGGTGTTAAAGCACTTCACGATACAACTAATCGCGTAGGCGATGACATTACACCTGAGCTTTCGGGTATTATTAGCTGGACCGACAGCGACGCTAAATTTGGCGCATCGTTAACAGCAAGCATGCAACAGCGCGATAGCTCATCAACAGGTGCATTTGTAAATCAGTGGAATACATCGGCTTTTGACGGCACTATTCCTCAAGCAGCTGACGATATTGTTTTAACTAACGCACCAGAGATTGGCCAGCTTTATTCAATGCCATCAGATTTACGTTATACCATAGCCGACAGAGAGCGTACGCGTACAAATGCGCAATTAACATTTCAGTACAGCCCAATTGATGATTTAACAGCCACACTTGATTACACCTACTCTAAACAAGATTTATTTGAAGCACGCGCTGAGCAGTCTCTTTGGATGGACAATTACAAAAGTGCGCTAACCTTTGATGACAACACCGTTAAAACACCTGTCTATTACCGTGAAGAGCGCCGCGATCTACAAACGCGTGATTTAGGTTTAGCATTTCAAGAGTTAAATCAGGTAAATAAAAACGATTCAATCGGCTTAAATGTAGAGTATTACTTTAACTCTGAGTTGAGCTTTATGTTTGATGCGCACAATTCAAAAGCCACCAGTAAACCTGACGCACCATACGGCAGCTGGGTTAATGCTGGCCTTGGTGCAAATGTTATTAATGCACAAGAAGTAGACTTTAGCCGCGAACTTCCTTCTATGAGTATAGATTTTAACGACTGTCGACGCGCTAACTTAAACTGTAACAATACGCTCGACCCTGCAGATGTAGGTACCTCGATATTAGACTCTAATTTTGCAAGCCAAGAATCTGAAGTGAACGAATTTAGGCTTCATGGTAAATATGAGCTGGAAAACGGTGTAATTGACTTTGGCGTAGAATCTCGCTCTATGGAAAGCCATTCACTTCAGTCACTTACTCGTAACACGATGGGAAATTGGGGAGTTGAAAACCCTGGTGAATTACCTGACGGTTATTTAAATCCTACCAACTTTTTAGCTGAGTTTGACGATTACGATACGTCTGGTTCATTTAATCAAGGCTATACGGGCAGCGCTTCACAAATAGGTTATTGGGCAGGCGAGCAATATGGATTTAACTTCGCAGCCGATGGCGCTTTTGCTACAAACCGCACCATAGATGAAGATATTACTGCGGCCTTTGTTCAGTTCACATATACTGGTTATTTTAATGACATGCCTTACAACATCGTTGTTGGCGCACGTCACGAGTCAACTGATATTACTTCAACTGCTAATATCGACCTGCCAAATGCCATTGCTTGGGAAGGCAACAACGATTTTAACGTACGCTTTGGCTCAGATAAGCAAGATTTCACACTAAAATCTAGTTACGATCATTTTTTACCCAGCCTAGACTTTGACATAGAAGTAATCGAAAACGTAAAAGCGCGCTTTTCTTACAGTACAACAATTGCCCGCCCAACGTATGATAACTTAAGTTCTGCCGCTACTGTCGGTGTACCGGGAGCGCCAACCTTATTGCCTGGTTCGTCACCAGCAACAGCGTCAACAGGTAATCCTGGTTTAGTGCCGCTTGAGTCAGATAACATTGATGTATCGGCAGAATGGTATTTTGCAGAAACAAGTTATGTATCGGTAGGTTACTACACAAAAGATATCGAAAACTTTATTGGTTTAACGCCAATGACACAAAATTACTATGGTTTACGCGATGCAACTGCGGGCCCTCGCGCGCAAGCTGCCATTGCAGAGCTTGAAGCCCGTGGGCTTGCTGTTACAGATTCAAACTTATTCCAAATGGTTGCGGCTACCGAAAATGGGGTAGATTTTGATTCTATGACTTACGAAGAATTTGAAGCGGCGTACGATGTTATTGCTAACAGCGATGACCCACTACTCGATTTTACTGCACAAGTACCAACCAATAATAAAAGCGCCACCATAGATGGTTTTGAAATTGCATTTCAACACTTTTTTGGTGAAAGCGGTTTTGGCGTTCAAGCAAACTACACTACCGTTAATGGTGATATAGACTTTGATGTAAATGCTAGCCCTTCTACAACGCAGTTTGCACTGGTAGGGCTAAGCGATACAGCCAACTTTATTGCCATGTACGAAAACGATGACTTTCAAGCCCGTGTTGCCTATAACTGGCGGGATAAGTTTTTAAATAGTGCTGCGCGTTACGTTAACGAACCTGGTTTTACTGAAGAGTATTATCAAATCGACTTTAACGTTGCGTACAACTACAGCGAACAGCTTTCGTTTTTTGTTGAAGGCATAAATATTACTGAGCAAAACAGCCGCGAACATGGCCGTACATCAGTGCAATTATGGAACTTACAACAACTAGGCGCACGCTACAATATTGGTATGCGTTACAACTTCTAAAGGTAATACCAAGCAAAGCCGTTAGTTATTACTAGCGGCTTTTTTGTATTTAAAACGATATAGTTTACGTGTTATCAAGTTTAGGGTTTTAACTCATGACCAAACCAATAAAAAAAATAGTCATTTTAGGTGGTGGTACAGCCGGCTGGCTAAGTGCGGGTTTATTAGCTGCTGAGCATCCACATTTGAGTGTCACGTTAATTGAGTCAGCAAACGTACCAATAATAGGTGTAGGCGAAGGCACGTGGCCTTCAATGCGTAATACGTTACAGCGTATTGGCATTAAAGAAATTGATTTTATAACACAGTGCGATGCCACCTTTAAGCAAGGTTCTAAATTTATAAATTGGCGCAACCTAAGTAAGGGAGAAAATTACTACCACCCTTTTATGGACCCTCAAGGCTACGAGCAAACCAATTTACACGCAAGTTGGCAACGTATTGCACCTAACCAAAAGTTTGCTGACGTTGTTAATATGCAAAGTTTTGTATGCCAAGCAGCACTTGCACCAAAACAATTACAAACACCCGAATACGCAGCAGTCACCAACTATGGCTATCATTTAGATGCAGGTAAATTTTCCGAGTTTTTAAAAAACCACTGTGTTAAAAACTTAAATGTTACACATATTACTGACGATGTAACCCACGTTATTAACGACGAGCATGGCTATATTGCCTCATTAAAAACAAATAAAAATGGCGATATAACAGGTGATTTATTTTTAGATTGCTCAGGCTCTCGTGCGCGTTTAATTGGTGAGCATTTTAATAGTGAGTTTATAGCGCAAGATCATATTTTATTTAATAACAGCGCTGTTGCAGCGCAAGTACCTAATGCACACATCAATCAGCCAATTGCCTCTGCAACGCTCTCTACTGCGCAAAGTAACGGCTGGATTTGGGATATAGCCCTGCCCACACGCCGTGGCACAGGTTATGTATTTAGTAGTAAATACCAAAGCGATGAAAGCGCAACTGATACTTTAAAAAGCTACATAGCTAAAAGTACTAGCGAGCAACAAGCTGAGCAGCTTAACTACCGTGTATTAAAATTCAGCCCAGGGTACAGACAAAAGTTTTGGATTAAAAACTGTGTTGCCGTGGGTATGTCGGCTGGATTTTTAGAGCCACTTGAAGCCTCTGCACTTGCCATGGTTGAACTTTCAATTAGTATGCTGAGCGAGCAACTACCACAAAACCGCACGCATATGAGCCAACTTGCAAATCGCTTTAACGACCGTTTTAGCACGCGCTGGCAACGTGTTGTCGAATTTTTAAAACTCCATTATGTTTTAAGCGAACGCGACGATACCCCCTACTGGCAAAATATTCGTGATTTAACAACTGCACCAGAGCGCCTACAAAATTTACTTAAACTGTGGCAATTTCAGCCCCCTAGCCGCTTTGACTTTATTGAAAACGAAGAAGTATTTTCATCAAGTAGTTACCAGTATGTTTTATACGGCATGGGCTTTAATACACAAACACCTCGAGCACAAAATGCGTTTACCAGCGCTCAAGCTGGCGATTATTTTTATCAACAAAACCGTGAAAAAATAGCGCAATACTTAAAAGGCTTACCGAGTAACCGCGCGCTTTTAAATGATCTTTTATCTAATAATAGGCAGCCACATGATGACTAAAACAAATGCTGTTAAAAATGTAGTAATAGCGGGAGGCGGCACTGCAGGCTGGATGGCTGCGGCTGCACTTGCAAAATTAATTGGCAAAAATATACATGTTACCCTTGTTGAATCTGACGATATTGGCACTGTAGGCGTTGGCGAGGCAACAATTCCGCCTATTCGTACGTTTCATAAATTGCTAGGTATAAACGAGCAAGCTTTTATGAAAGCCACTCAAGCAAGCTTTAAATTAGGTATTAGCTTTGAAAACTGGGGCGATGAAAACACGCGTTATATTCACTCATTTGGCGCAACGGGCAAAGAATGTTGGGCGGGTGAGTTTCATCACTTTTGGCTACAAGGCAAAACTTTAGGAATACACAACCCATTTGGCGATTACTGTTACGAGCTGCAAGCGGCTAAAGCCGGTAAATTTGCGTTTAACCAACAAAATCCTATTAACTACGCCTACCATATGGATGCTACCCGCTATGCGCTGTTTTTACGTGAATTTTCAGAGCCATTAGGTGTAAAGCGTGTTGAAGGTAAAATACAAAAAGTAGTAAAAAATGCTAAAACAGGCCACATAGAATCATTACTTTTAAATAGTGGCGAGCAAATAAACGGCGACTTTTTTATAGATTGTACCGGCTTTAGAGGCTTATTAATAGAGCAAGCACTGCATACGGGCTACGAAGATTGGTCGCACTTATTACCATGCAATAGCGCCATTGCAGTACAAACAAAATCAACAAGAGATACCGTATTGCCACTTACCCGCTCTATTGCCCATAAAAGCGGTTGGCAATGGCGTATACCGCTGCAAAGTCGTGTAGGCAATGGGTTAGTGTATTGCAGCCAATATATGGATGACGAACAAGCTAAAGCGTTATTGCTAAATAACATTGAAGGTGAAACGCTTACTGAACCCCGTGTTATTAAATTTAAAACTGGGCGTCGCTTAAAAGGCTGGAACAAAAACTGCCTTGCGCTTGGTCTTGCAAGCGGTTTTGTTGAACCACTTGAGTCCACCAGCATTCATTTAATTATGTCGGGTATTATTCGTTTTATGCGTTTATTTCCGTTTAATGGCATAACCAATCACGCCATTGATGAATACAACAAACAACTTAAAAGCGAAATTGAAAATATTCGCGACTTTATTGTGCTGCACTACAAAGTAACTAATCGCGATGACAGCGAATTTTGGCAACACTGTAGCGCCATGGAAGTGCCAAAAACACTTCAGCATAAAATTGATTTGTTTAAACAAACTGGCCGTGTATTTTTAGACGATGGTGATATTTTTAGAGTCGATTCGTGGGTGCAAGTTATGCTTGGACAAGGTATTGTGCCCGAACAACACCACTTAATAGCCAGCATGATGAGCGACGAAGAACTCACCCGTTTTTTACACGGTATTAAGCAACAAATCGAACAGCGCGTAAGCCAATTACCACCCCACCATGAGTTTTTAAAACACTATTGCCCTGCATGAAAAAAGCCCTTAAAAAAGGGCTTTGGGTACACACAACAATTTTTACGCTTTATTATTCACACTTAATCTTGGCACTTTTAGCGTTTTGTGGTTCAAAGCCAATATCTGCAACTGAAACGCTAAGCTCTCCTGCCGTTTTAATAATAAATGGGCTGGTTACTCTGGCAAAATCAACGCCCTTTTTAGCAAAACAGGTTAAATCTACACTCATTGTTTGCCATGTATTTAAGGCTGAATTTTTAAGCTCATTGGTAATATTAAGCTCGCCACCACAGCCTTGCTCGCATTTCATACCTAGTTGCACTTGCTCTGTTGGCATTGTATTTATTTTATAGCTAAAACTAAGCGCTGACTTGCCCTCAATATAAGCTACTTTGTCTTCAGTAAAGTTACTGTTAATTTCGATATAGCTTGTGCTAGAGCCTGTAAAATTAAACGCCATCGCATCTTCTTGAATGGCCTTATCTTCAGTACGATAAGTAATGCCGCCAAGCTTTACACTGTTGCTGGCCACTTGATGCTGCTGGTTATTAGAGTTTAAAAACAAACGCCACGGCGTTTTAAAGCTGCCATTAAATATAGACAGCGGCGCAAGCTTGCTTACATCAACACCTGAGTCTTCATTTAGATTATTGCCAAGCGTACTTTCATCTTTGTACGTTAAACCAAAGCCATAGGGTAATAATGGTGAGTAATCAGCATCGCCCTTATTTACAGCCGTTTGCAGTGGCGATTTAGGCCACGAGAACGATAACTTACCTTTAAAGTCATGTTGTGCTTTCCCTTGTTTATCGCTTAGTAATACATCAGCAATACCTTGGCCTTCAGTGCCAGGAAGCCATGCAGCTACAAACGCATCAGATGCATTTAGCTCGCTATTAACCCACATGGGTCTGCCCGATATAAACACAGATACAACCGGTATATTTTGCTGTTTTAACGCTTTTAAAATTTTAAGTGAGCGTTTATTACCTCGCTCAAATTCAAGGTTATCTTTATCGCCATGCCCTTCTGCGTATGGCTCTTCGCCAAATACAACAATGGCTACATCGGGTTTAGTATCAAACATGCCATTTGGGCTTAAAATAGCGTTACCGCCTGCTGTATCTATTTGCGCTTTTAATCCGGCATATATAGAGGTGGCTCCAGGGAAATCTGCATTTTTATTGTTGGTGCCTTGCCACGTAATGCTCCAACCCCCCGATTGTTTACCAATATTATTGGCCGCATCGCCTGCTATAAGTATATTGCTTGATGGGTTAATCGGTAATAAATGGTCGTTGTTTTTAAGCAATACTAACGACTCTTGTACCGCTTGGCGGGCAATATCGCGATGTGCTGGCGCACCTATTAGCTCTAATTTACCTGAATATTTTCGATTTGCGGGGCTTGGTTTATCAAATAAACCCGCACGTAATTTAACGCGTAAAATACGCGCAACGGCATCATCTATTCTAGCCATAGGAATAGTACCTGCTTTTACTTGCGCTATTGTATTGTTATAAAGTGGTTTCCAAGCACTTGTAGGCACCATAAAAATATCAAGCCCCGCATTGACTGCTTGTGGGCAGCTTTCGTTAGTACAGCCGGCAACTTGCCCGTGGCCGTTCCAATCTCCTACAACAAAGCCATCAAAACCCATTTTGGTTTTGAGTACATCGGTAAGTAAGTATTTATTGCCATGATTTTTTTTGCCATGCCAGCTATTAAACGACGCCATAACAGACTGACTACCTGCCGTTAAGCCACCTATATAACCTTGCGCATGTATATTGTATAAATCTTTTTCGGTATCAATATTATTACCTTGATCGTCGCCATCCACTGTACCGCCATCACCTAAAAAGTGCTTAACAGTGCTAATTACGCGTTTATCACTTAAAAAGTCGCCATCGGCTCTACCTTGTAAGCCATTTACAATAGCGGCTGAATACTCGCGAACAATTGCAGGGTCCTCTGAATAGCCTTCGTAGGTTCTGCCCCAGCGATCATCGCGCACTACAGCTACGGTAGGTGCAAATACCCAATCAATTCCTGTAGCCATTACTTCTACCGCTGTTGCCGCTGCAATTTGCTCTATAAGCGCAGGGTTATTAGCAGCACCCAAACCAATATTATGTGGAAATAACGTCGCACCAATGACGTTATTATGTCCATGTACGGCATCAGTGCCCCACATGGTAGGGATTTTACTGCCATCAAGCGTATCATCAACCGATGCTTGATACATACTCTCTGCAAGCCCTATCCAGTCAGCAGGAGTAGCATGCTTATTAGCATCAGGAAAAGAGCCTCCACCATTTAAATAAGATCCAAACCCATATTTGCGCATATCTTCAACGGTTATATCGCGAATTTCTGGTTGGATCATTTGCGCTACTTTTTGCTCAAGCGTCATCGACTTTAAATAACCGGCAATTTTATTTTCGATCTCGGTGCTTTTTTGTACTTTGTTTTTAAGAGTTGGCCAAAGTGTTAGATCGCCCTGCTCATGCTCCGAGGCGTTAGTATGATTGTTACTAACTTGCGTTTGCTGTTTATTACAGGCTGTTAAAACGCATATTCCTCCCACTAAAAGGGAAAGAATTTTTAATGCTTTTGTGTTTAAGCTTTTTTTCATTGTTATGGCCCTGTGTTGTCTGGGTGTGTTTTTATAATGTAATTTGCTTATTTAAATATAACTATTGACCTGTTAAACAATAGCCACTAACCTAAATATGGAAGCGCTTCCTGAAAGTTATTAAATACTATACCCGGCGATTAATCAAATTAATTATGGAAGCGCTTCCAACTTTAACTTTATAAAAGCAAATTTACTAAAAATAAAGCAGGGGTTTTCGCTTAATGAAACAATTATCTTTACCTAGTGGCTCACCACTTTTAGCCAAACACTTTACTTACGGTGTGGCCACAGCGTCTTTTCAAATTGAGGGTGGCGCAGCAGATCGTCTCCCCTGCATTTGGGATACCTTTTGTAGTAAAGAAGGTAAAATTGCTGATAATTCAAATGGCGATGTAGCCTGCGAGCACTACACCCGTTGGCAAGACGATATAGACTTAATTGAGTCGCTAGGTGTAGACGCCTACAGGCTTTCTATTTCTTGGCCCCGTGTAATGACCAAAGCAGGTCATTTAAACCCTAAAGGCGTTAAGTTTTACACCGATATTTTAGATGAACTAAAACGTCGTAATATCAAAGCTTTTGTTACTTTGTACCACTGGGATTTACCACAACATATTGAAGACGAAGGCGGTTGGCTTAACCGAAACACGGCTTACGAATTTGCACATTACGCAGACTTAATTACCCAAGCCTTTGGTGAGCGAGTACATTCTTATGCAACACTAAACGAGCCATTTTGTAGCTCTTATTTAGGTTACGAAATTGGCGTACATGCACCCGGTATTGTAGGTCGAGAACACGGGCGAAAAGCTGCCCATCATTTACTACTTGGCCACGGATTAGCGATGCAAGTGCTTGCTAAAAATAGCCCTAATTCACTCAACGGTATTGTGCTTAACTTTACGCCTTGCTACTCAGTTAGCCAATGCGAAGAAGATTTAAACGCCACTGCATTTGCTGATGACTACATAAATCAATGGTATATGCAGCCAGTAATGCAAGGTCAATACCCTGATATTATTAACCAATTACCTAAAGCCCAGCGCCCTGATATTTTACCAGGCGATATGGAAATTATTGCACAGCCACTTGATTATTTAGGTGTGAATTTTTATACCCGTATGCATTATCAAGCAAGCGAAACAGACTTTTATCATGAGCTGCCACACAAAGCCCCAATGACCGATATTGGCTGGGAAATTTACCCTAAAGCGCTTACAGAGTTACTTGTATCGTTAAACGAAAAATACACCCTACCACCTATTTATATTACCGAAAATGGCGCAGCCATGGCTGATGAATTTAAAGACGGTGAAGTGAAAGACAACGATCGTATTGAATATTACCAAGAGCATTTAAATGCCCTACATAATGCAACAGCACAAGGTGTTAAGGTAGATGGGTACTTTGCGTGGAGCCTGATGGATAATTTTGAATGGGCAGAAGGATATTTAAAACGCTTTGGTATAGTACACGTAGACTACAACACACAAAAACGAACTGTTAAAGCCAGTGGTAAAGCGTACACTAAACTCATAACAAGCCGATAAATTATCGGCTTATAACAATAAGAACACACACTGTGAACAAACTCCCTTTATACGAAAAAGTCGGTTATGCCATGGGTGACGCGGGTGCTAATTTAGTATGGCGTGGCGCATTGGCCTATTTAGCGGTATTTTATACCGACACCTTTGGCATATCGGCTGCAGCGGCCGCCATGCTGTTTTTAGTGGTTAGGTTATCTGATGGTGTAACCGATATAATTATGGGCATGATTGCCGATAGAACGCAGTCGCGCTTTGGAAAATTTAGGCCGTGGATTCTCTACTCCGCGCCCTTTTTAGGTTTGTTTATGGTGCTGTGCTTTACCACACCTAACTTTAACGAAACCAATAAACTTATTTATGCCTACGTTACTTATATTGGTTTAACACTTGCTTATACAGTCAGTAACGTACCCTACTCTGCACTTATGGGCGTAATGACCCCCGATGACACCGAGCGCACAAAGCTATCAGGATTCAGATTTGCAGGCGCGTTTACCGGCGGGTTATTAGTGATGGGTTTTTTACCCGATTTAGTCGCTTACTTTGGAGGCGGTGATAACGCCAAGGGCTATCAGCTCACTATGTATTTGTTCGCAAGTTTACTTATTGCGCTTATGGTTATTACCTTTGTAAGCACTAAAGAGCGTGTAATAGCCCCAGCTTCAGAGCAAGGGTGTTTAAAATCAGAACTGTTTGATTTAACTAAAAACCTACCATTTATAATATTACCTTTGTTATCAACAACGCTGTTTTTTTACTATCGCGATTTATACAGCGGATTATTTTTTGCTTTAGTTATGGCGGCAATGACTGTTGTTATAAAAAAACTACTTAATAAAAACAAACAAAACCTAACCGGTTCGCAGCGCGATATGGTCGATTTACTAACAAATAAACCGTGGCTCGTTTTATTGGGTATTGGCTTTTTAACCATGATGTTTAACGGCATAAAATATGGTGTTATTGCCTATTACTTTAAGTACCACGTTGCTGATGAACTCATGGCAGGGCAATATTTTATTGCCTTATTAATAGTATCTATATTTGGTGCACTTGCTACAGGCAAGCTGGCTGAAATTATGGGCAAACGCAATTTATTTATTGCATCGTTGTTGCTAAGCGGCTTATTAACCACTGCATTTTATTGGGTGCCTAGCAATAATATTGTCGCTGTATTTACGTTTGGCTGCGCGGCTGAGTTTTTTGCCGCTATGATGCCTACTTTGTTTTTTAGCATGCTGGGAGATTCTGCCGACTACTCCGAGTGGAAAAATAAACGCCGCGCAACCGGGCTTATTTATTCTGCAGGCACCTTTGTACAAAAAACGGGAGGTGGTTTTGCTGGGGCACTTGTATTAGTGGTACTTGCAAGCTATGGGTATAACGGTATGGATGAGCTTACAATTAACCAAACCCTTCCCGCTATGCAGTTGTTAATGAGCTGGATCCCTGCTGCTTTTGCATTTTTAGGCGCCGCGTTGATGCTTATTTATCCGCTTACACCTGCAATAACCCAAAAAATAACAGAAGATTTAGCAATTAGGCGCAGTAATGTGTAAATTAACATTTAATCACAATTTATGTTTTATAAATTTTATTTAAAACAAATGCGTACAAGCTAGGATATAAATGGCGACTATTTATCAAGTATCAGAAATGGCAGGAGTGTCTTTATCAACTGTTTCTAGGGTGCTTAACGACAACGACTACGTAAGTAAAAAAACTAAAAAAAAGGTATTAGAGGCGATGAAAGAGCTCGGCTATCAGCCAAGCTCTATTGCACGCTCTTTAGCATCAAGCCGCACTAACAGTGTAGGCATTTTAGTGTCTGAGTTAGATGGCCCGTTTTTTGGACAAATGATGTCGGCCATTGAAGAGCAATTACGTATAGCTGGTAAACACGTAATTATTACGCCCGGCCACAGTGATGAAAAAAAAGAAAAAAACGGTTTTGAATTTTTAATTAGCCGTAATTGCGACGCCATTATTGCTCACGTAGAAGCGGTATCTAACGAGTATTTAATTGAGCTCAGTAAAGGTAAAACCCCTATTTATTTAATGAGTCGCTACGTTAAAGAAATAGAGCAAAACTGCATTAGTCTCGATAATGTTATGGGTGGCTACCTTGCAACAAAAGCTATGATCAATAAAGGGCATAAACGTATTGCTTATATTGCCGGTCCACAATTTAAAGAAGATGCCTCAGATCGTTTAAAAGGCCACAAAAAGGCGCTTGCAGAATATAACCTCACCTTTGACGAAAGCTTGTATTATGTGGGCGACTTTAAAGAAACCGGTGGCAGCGATGGCCTGCGTCATTTTATTCAAAATAAAGCGCAAATTACGGCTCTTGTGTGCGCCAATGACGAAATGGCATCAGGTGCAATGAAATACGCTCGCGAGCATGGCTTTAATATACCTAAAGATTTAGCAATAATTGGGTTTGATAACGTTATTTTTACCAATTACCTTTACCCTACGCTTACCACAATAGATAACCCAGTACCCGAAATGGGCCGTGCAGCAGCAAATTTAGTGCTTAAAGATATTTATAAAAAAAGCGGCATAACGGTTACTCAGGTGTTTGAGCCTAAGCTAATTTTAAGAGACTCAACCCCGGATATAAATTAATTTAGCTGCAAATTATCTAACTCGTTTCGTACCCACTGCGAATCGAGGTATTGCTCTAAATG
>NZ_NTLW01000188.1:0-4324 GCF_002632075.1 Pseudoalteromonas sp. ESRF-bin5
TTTTTTTATGCGTATAACTTTAAATTTGGTTAATAAACCTCTTAATTAAACCCTACATAATTTTAAAATAAACCTAAGGGTATTAATTAAGCTGGCCCAAATTAGTTAAAAGATAAATAAACCACAACAATGCAATTGCAAATCAATATCATTTAGATTAGCATAAGTTCCAATTTTTTAACGAACTGGAACCGATATGTCGTCCCCTACTATTTTGCGTTTGTCTAAACTAAGCATTGTTACTTCTTTAATTTTATCTGGAAATACGTTTGCGCAGGAGTTAAAAACTAACAACGAGTCATTAGAGAAAATAGCCGTATATGGCCAGCATCATAAAAACTACATTACCGAAGATGCGCAGTCTGCAACTAAGTTAGGCCTATCAATAAAAGAAACCCCACAAAGTATTTCGGTTGTTTCGCGCGCATTAATGGACGATTTTTCGTTAGATGATATTAACTCCGTTCTTGAAAGCACACCCGGTGTAACGGTGGAGCAAATAGAAACAGATCGGACTTACTTTAAAGCCCGTGGATTTGAAATCACAAACTTTCAAGTAGATGGCTTGGGTATTCCACAAAGTTCGGGGTCAATTCAAGGCTCATTAGATACCTCTATTTATGACCGTGTTGAAATTGTTCGTGGGGCTAACGGTTTAATGACCGGTGCAGGAAATCCTTCTGCAACAGTGAACATGGTACTTAAAAAACCGACCTACATAACACAAGCGCATGCATCTGTATCTTATGGCTCCTGGAATAACAAACGACTAGAGGTTGATGTTTCGACTCCAATAAACGATGAGCACGCTGTACGCGCGGTATTTACTAAGCATAAAGCAGAATCTTACTTGGACCGTTACGAAACTGACAAAACAATAGGTTACTTAGCCTATGAAGGTAAATTAACAGATGATACAACACTAAGTCTCAACTACGTTAATCAACAAAAAGATGCCGATAGCCCGCTTTGGGGAGCATTACCCCTTTACTACACTGATGGCTCAGCCACTGATTACGATGCATCTACTAGTACTGCATCAGATTGGTCATATTGGGACAACAGTGCTGAACAGGTCTATGTAACACTTGAGCAAAACTTATCAGCAACTTGGGTAGCAACCGCCCGTTATGCACACATTGAAAACGAGCAAGATTCAGAGCTGTTTTATGTTTATGGCACACCCGATAGAGAAACAGGTCTAGGCCTTACAGGTTACGCAAGCCGTTATGATTACGAGGATAAACACGACCTGTTTGATTTATACGCTAGTGGTAAGTTTGATTTATTTGGTCAAGAGCACGACCTATCATTTGGTGTAAGCCAAGCAAACATGGATTATAACGAGCAGTCACTCTACGATTACACAACGGGTAATGGCTTTCCTTCCATGCCATCGCTTGATACATGGAATGGCGTAGCGCCAGAAGCAACACTTGCAGATGGTTTAAACGGCAGTGATATTGAAAACAAGCAGCAATCTGCTTATGTATCTACTCGCATAAAACTAAGTGACCCACTAAGTGTGCTTGCAGGTGTTCGTTACACCGACTGGGAAACAAAAGGCACTGCATATGGGGTAGTACAAACACGAGATGACAGTGAAGTTATTCCTTATATAGGTGCGGTTTACGACTTTACAGATTCACTCTCAGCCTACGCAAGCTATACCGAAACATTCGTGCCCCAGGAAGAGCTGGATATAAACGCTGAGCAACTTGCCCCCATTACTGGCAAAAGTAGCGAAATAGGTTTAAAAGCACAGCTTTTAGAAGACCAAGTGTTTTTAACGTTGGCGTATTTTGATGCTAAACAGGAAGGCCTTGCAGTTGCACTACCTGATTCATTACCGAGTGATACGCGCTACTATGCTGCTGATGGCATTAGTAGTGACGGTTTTGAGGTAGAACTAAGCGGTAAACTTACTGAGAGTTTAAGCACTAGCGTAAGCTTTAGTAATTTAAGCATTAATGGTGACGATTTAGTAAAAGACTACACACCAGAAAATCAATTAAAACTTGCCGCTACTTATCAGGTACCGTTTGTTGAAGGCTTAACATTTGGTGCAAACTATCGTTGGCAAGATTCGGTGAGTCGTGTACAAGTCTTTGACGCAACGGGTACAGCACTTGTAACAACAAACCAAGGTGCTTATGGTATTCTTGATTTGATGGCCAACTACAAGATTACTCAAAACGTAGGTGTTACTTTTAACGTAAATAACACCACCGACGAAAAGTATTTGCATAGCTTATTTTGGGCGCAAGGTTACTACGGCGCGCCGCGTAACTATGCCTTATCTGTTAACTGGCAACTGTAAAGTTAATTATAAGTATATTTTAATCACACAATTTAAACGACACAGCTTTTGTGTCGTTTTTCATTTTAAAAACTGTAGTTACAAAACCGCCATAGTGTTAATACAGTAAACCCGATGCTATTAAGGCTTTATAACCTAAAAACAGCACGTTTAGTTAGGCGAATTAATAACGACTTAATAAATGCTTTCACACAAAAAAACGCTAACCATTACTGGCTAGCGTTTTTGTAAAGCTCGGGTCAAATCAAGCTTGAAGAACGTTTTAAACCTTAAAGGTCAGCGTCATCACCTAGTACATCTTCACCATCCTCTGGTTCAATTGTCGCTTTAAGCAATAACATATCGCGTAGTTTGCCTTCAATTTCGTTTGCAATTTCTACGTTTTCTTTTAAGAATTTAATTGAATTGTTTTTACCTTGGCCTACCTTGTTACCATTGTAGCTGTACCAAGCACCTGCTTTTTCAACAATTTTGTGCTTAACACCTAAATCAATTAACTCGCCTTGCTTAGAAATACCTTCACCATACATGATGATAAATTCGGCTTGTTTAAACGGAGGCGCTACTTTGTTTTTAACAATTTTAACGCGCGTTTCGTTACCAACAACTTCATCACCTTCTTTCACCGAACCAATACGACGAATATCAATACGAACTGATGCGTAAAACTTAAGCGCGTTACCACCGGTTGTTGTTTCTGGGTTACCGAACATTACACCAATTTTCATACGAATTTGGTTAATGAAAATACATAATGTATTTGAACGTTTAATATTACCCGTAAGCTTACGTAATGCTTGCGACATTAAACGTGCTTGTAAGCCCATGTGCGAGTCGCCCATGTCGCCTTCAATTTCAGCTTTAGGTGTTAGGGCTGCAACTGAATCGACAATCACAACATCTACAGCACTTGAACGCACTAACATGTCACAAATTTCTAACGCTTGCTCACCCGTATCTGGTTGAGAAACTAACAGCTCATCAATGTTAACACCTAGCTTTTGAGCGTATACAGGATCTAGAGCATGCTCAGCATCAACAAAGGCACATGTTTTACCTTCTTTTTGAGCTTGTGCGATAACTTGCAAAGTCAGTGTTGTTTTACCTGAAGATTCAGGACCATATACTTCAACAATACGACCCATTGGTAAACCGCCTATGCCTAAAGCAATGTCGATCCCTAATGAACCTGTAGATACTGCATCAATGTTCAGGGCTTTATTGTCGCCCAGCTTCATGATTGAACCTTTACCAAATTGACGCTCAATTTGTGATAGTGCAGCGTCTAACGCTTTTTGTTTGTTATCGTTCATTTTGTTCTCCAAATCCGGCTAATGCGAACAAGTATACTGTATGAAACCACAGTATCAAGCGAAATTTATAAATTTATCTTTTCAATTGTATTTTTCAAAGCAAATTCAATAGCCTGCATTCTAACTTGGGCTCTATCACCACTAAATATTTGCTTAAATGTAAATTGTTTATCTGCAATTTGTAGGCAAAACCATACAAAACCCACTGGCTTATCTTGTGTTGCTCCACCCGGCCCTGCTATCCCCGATATAGCAATAGCAACGTCAACATTGGCAAGATTTTTTGCCCCCAACGCCATTTCTTTTACGGTTTGTTCGCTCACAGCACCATACTGCTCTAACGTACTCGTCGCTACATTGAGTAGTTCGTGCTTTGCCTCATTGCTATAAGTAACAAATGCACGCCCTAAATAGCGCGAGCTGCCAGGTGTGTCTGTTAGTGCATAACTCACTCCACCACCTGTGCATGATTCAGCAGTAGTGATCCATAAGCATTTATCCGTTAAAATAACACCTAATTTCGCAGCAAGTGTTTTAATCTCTTGATGTAATTCCATATTCAGCCTTTGGGTAAATACATGTCGTTTGATCTTTTTGCACCACACACTATAAAACAACAAACCCCTATGATGCAGCAGTATCTAAAAATAAAATCAGAGCATCGCGATATTTTATTGTTTTATCGTATGGG
>NZ_NTLW01000248.1:0-17248 GCF_002632075.1 Pseudoalteromonas sp. ESRF-bin5
TGTTCGCTGTTTTTGGCGCTTATTACGATGCCCAGCTATTGCAAAACGGTGAGATTCATCTCGTATATGTTGTATTAGGTGAAGTGCAGGCGCATCAGAATCCATCGGAATTGTTTTACGCCCCCCATCTATGAGTAATGTTTCTAGGCCAGGTTTACGGCTCGTTCCTTTTGCAACTCCGACTAGCAGAGGCATTTTAGAATGAGACCAATTAGAAAAATATTGCTCTGCACGCCCTAACTGTCCTTTACCGCCATCTATAAATATTACATCTGGGATTTTGTCTTCATCCACTAATTTGTTGTAACGCTTATTTAAAGCAAACTCCATGGCTGCATAATCATCACCACCGGTTATACCGGTTACATTATAGCGCCTGTATTCTTTTGTATTTGGGCCTTGCGAATCGAAAACAACGCAACTTGCTACCGTGTTTTCTCCCATAGTATGGCTTATATCAAAACATTCCATTCGCGCTATATCATCTAGGCGTAATGTTGCTTTTAATTGGGCATAGCGCTTATTAATAGAGTCTTGTGTACTTTGTTTGACAGCAATACTGTTTAACGCATTTTTATTTGCTAGTTGAAGGTATTGCGCACGCTCTCCACGTGTAACCACTTTAAGCGCCACTTTACGATCGCTTATTTGCGTCAGTGCTTCGCTTAACGCACTGCTCTCTTCTATTTCAAACGGGAGTATAATTTCTTTAGCAATGCGTCCTGTTGCACCTGGTGCTAAATAATATTGACCTAAGAATGAAGTTAAAATTTCTTGCTCGCTTGAATCTTTTGGTACTTTTGGAAAGTACGTTTTACTGCCGAGCACTTTATGATCGCGAATCATTAATAAATGTATGCCGTTTAATCCATTTAAATGCGCGAAGCCCACAACATCCATTTCTGCAAAATTACCTGAAATAGACTGCTGCTCCTGCATTTTACGCAGTAGCATTATTTGATCACGTACTTTTGCGGCAAGCTCAAAGTTGAGCTCCGCACTGGCCGCTTCCATTTTTTTTATTAGTTCGGCAATGACTTCATCCGATTTACCCGTCAAAAATTTGCGAACATAGTCAACTTGTTCACTGTAGTCTTGCTCGGTAACTTTGTTAACGCATGGCGCAGAGCAACGCTTGAGCTGATACTGCAAACAAGGGCGACTTCGGGCACGATAATAAGCATCTTCGCATTGACGAACGGGAAATATTTTTTGCATTAAACGCAAACTTTCCGAGACCGCGCCTGCACTCGGAAATGGACCAAAATACTCACCTTTTATTTTGCGGCTACCTCTATGGAACGCTAACCGCGGATGCTTATGGTTTGTTAATAAAATATAGGGATAGGACTTATCATCTCGCAGTAGAATATTATAACGAGGCTGATATTTTTTTATGAGGTTATTTTCGAGCAGTAGCGCTTCGGTTTCTGTGTTGGTCAGTGTGACTTCAATATCATTAATGTTACTGACTAAAACACGGGTTTTGCTGTCGGTAATGTTGGATCTAAAGTAACTGCTTACGCGTTTTTTTAATTGTTTAGCTTTACCAACATAAATAACTTGGTTGTCACTATCAAGCATGCGGTAAACACCGGGCTCGCTTGATAGCGTTTTTAAAAAATGTACGTGATCAAATTCAGACATATAAAAGGGTTAGTACGACACGTCTATGTCAATCATCTTATGACGAATAGCTAAATGTGTAAGTTCAACATCGCCACCTACATTCAATTTTTCAAACATTCGGTAACGATAGCTATTAACTGTTTTAGAACTGAGGTTTAAGCGCTCTGCAATATCTTGTGCTTTTTCACCTTTGGTGATCATAAGCATTATTTGAAGTTCGCGCTCTGATAAGCTCTGAAACGGATTTTCGTCTGTACGACCAGTAACCTGTGCCAGTGCTATTTGTTGTGCAATTTCAGGCGCAATGTAGCGTTGACCTGCATGGACTGAACGAATGGCACGAACCATTTCATCAGAGCCAGCTCCTTTAGTAAGAAAGCCGTGTGCACCAATTTGCATTACTTTAGACGGAAATGGGTCTTCGCAATTAACAGTAAGGACGATAATTTTTACATCTGGGCAATAGCGACAAATCTTTTTAGTTGCCTCTAATCCACCCATGCCAGGCATATTCATATCCATAAGTACAATATTAGGTGTGTGCTGTCGGCAAAACTGAACAGCGGCTTCACCGTCTTTTGCTTCACCTACAACTTTAAACCCACGCACATCATCTAATATGCGTCTGATCCCAGTTCGTACTAGTTCATGATCATCAACTAAAAGTACATTAATCAATGCAATACCCTCATTAACTCAACTACACACGTCTAAATAATTTAATTTGTCACATTAACACAGTTAAAGCGAAACAATAACTAATATTATCGCTCTCACTCAGGCACGTTAACTAAAGTTAAAAGTACTGAAATCAATGTGCCCAGCGATTTAAGAGGCTGACTTTTCACTAAAACGGTCAACCCATAATGCAATAATACCATCACCGGTAACATTACATGCCGTACCAAAGCTGTCTTGTGCTAAGTACAGTGCAATCATTAATGCCACAGCCCCTTCATTAAAGCCAAGCATGCTTGTTAAAAGCCCAAGCGCAGACATTACCGCACCACCCGGTGCACCTGGCGCTGCAATCATCACAACACCGAGCATAAATATAAATGGCAACATGCCCATTAACGATGGCACTTCCATACCTGGCGATAAAAACATAACGGCCATGGCACACGTAACAATCGTAATTGTTGAACCCGACAAATGAATGGTGGCACATAAAGGTACAGTAAAGTTTGCTACGTCTTCTTTAACATTATTTGCTTTACTTGATTGCAACGACACAGGAATAGTTGCTGCACTCGACATAGTACCTAATGCAGTAAAATAAGCCGGTAGCATATTTTTAACTAATTCAAGTGGATTACGCTTCAATAAAATGCCTGTTGCAATATATAGAACACTTAACCATAGCCAATGCATTACAAGGGCTGCAATGAGCACCACGCCAAATGTTTGCAGCGTATCAACCACTGTGCCTGCTACAGTCATTTCAGCAAATACACCGGCAATATAAAACGGTAATGCCGGAATAATCACTTTTGACAATAACGCATCTATTACATCACGACCCTGATCCGATACTTTTTTTAATGTGTCTAATTCAAGCTGGCTCATACCAATACCAAATATGAAAGCCGTAGCAAGCGCAGTCATCACCCCCATTAATGGTGGGATTTCTATATCAATAAAACTGCCTATTTCCGTGGCTACTTCAGCTTCGAATGTAATACCCCCACTTAAAAATGGGATAACAGCACTGACTAATAAAAAAGCAAGCGTGCCGGCAATGACGGTAGAGCTATATGCAAATCCAACCGTTTTACCAAGTAAGTGGCCAGAACCTTTAGGAAGCCCTGCAATACCAGAAGCAATAAAAAACAAAATAATAAGAGGAATAGTGAAGGAAATAATTTGACCAATTAACTCTTTAACCGTAAATAAGAGTTCAACACCTGTCAAAGGCACATAAAAGCCTACCAATATACCAGCCACAATGCCGGCAATTAACTTTAAAATTAACTTCATTTTTATTACTCAATTATTGTTAGATAAACGTTTTTATCATGTTTTGGTTAGCTTGTGTCATAAAACCGCTGAACTAAAGTTTGTTTGCATAAATAATCATCAATAAAAAGTGCATTTGACCTCGGTAAAGTATCATATTCAAAAATCACTCAATTTATTAGCCGTTAGGCCGCATGAGTGTCTGCGCCTATTTAAATATTTAAGCTTCTCTTTATTTTATTTATAGGTAAAAAGCCGACATAACAAACAAAAGCGTCTTATCATTAAATTAAATGTGCGCACCTAATAACAAAAGGCACAGCTAATATAGATTTTTATTTCACTTAGTTATAAGCTCAATAGATATATCTTATAGCCAAACTTTACTTTTATTTTTTTAAACTCTCAGTAAAGTGTCAACATATAGTTAGTAGCAAAGGCTATTAGCACGTTGATCAGATTGTATCCAAAGGAACATTATGTCTACTATTTTTGAAGATAACTCACTTAGTATCGGTAATACACCACTGGTAAAACTTAAACGTGTTACAGGTGGGAATGTATTCGCTAAAGTGGAAGCGCGTAACCCAAGCTTTAGTATAAAATGCCGCATTGGTGCATCGATGATTTGGGAGGCTGAAAAAGCAGGTCAGCTAACTGAGGGTAAAGAACTTATCGAGCCTACATCTGGTAATACAGGTATTGCATTGGCCTTCGTTGCCGCAGCACGTGGTTATAAACTAACGCTTACTATGCCTAACACTATGAGCTTAGAGCGTCGTAAACTTCTAAAAGCGTTGGGTGCCAACCTTGTGCTTACAGACGGTGCTAAAGGTATGAATGGTGCAATCCAAAAAGCAAAAGAGATTCAAGCCACCGATCCTGAAAAGTATATCTTGCTACAGCAGTTTGAGAATCCAGCAAACCCAAAAATACACTTTGAGACTACAGGTCCAGAAATTTTTGATGCTCTTGACGGTAAAGTGGATTACTTTGTAGCAGGCGTAGGTACTGGCGGGACTATAACAGGTGTTAGTCGTTACCTTAAAACAGAAAAAGGTCTAAACGTTAAGTCTATTGCTGTTGAGCCAACTAATTCGCCAGTGATCAGCCAAACACTTGCCGGTGAAGAAGTTAAGCCAGGGCCACATAAAATCCAAGGTATTGGCGCAGGATTTATCCCTGGAAACCTAGACATGAGCCTAATAGATGCTGCAGAGCAAGTATCTAACGAAGATGCGATTGCTATGGCACATGAGCTAATGAAAAAAGAAGGTATACTAGTGGGTATTTCATCTGGCGCTGCTGTAGTGGCAGCAAAACGCATTGCTGAAAAACCAGAAAATGCCGACAAAAATATAGTTGTAATTTTACCAAGTGCCACTGAACGTTACTTATCAAGCCCGCTATTTGATGAGGAATTTAGTGACCAAGAGCTTGTTCAATAATCATAGCTAACCATTTTTTGAAAGGATGCCTAGGCATCCTTTTTTATTATTTACTCTGCAATATCTTTTTATTTACCTTCCATGTCTTTACATATTAGCTAATTCACCACACACTTAAATAAAACTAACTAACAAAAATTAACATGAAAAAAATAACCTATTTAGTCAGCCTTATTCTGTGTTTGTTTTTAGTTGCCTGTGGCGATGATGTAAAAAAACTTGGCGATTCACCGGGTGACACTGCAACAGCCTACTTTGATGCCTTGTACAATCAGCAAGACCTTCAAAAAGCAACAACCATGGCAACACCCAACCTTACGCGAATCATGAAGTCGTACGGTACAGCTAAACAATTTACTCGTAACTTAGTTAACATGCAGTACGATGAGGTTATTATTGAAGTTGATATGACCAATATGAGTGTACGCGAACAGTATGGTGACAATGCTAAAATAAATCTTATTTTCACCGGTTATTTAAATGGTAACAAAATAGATGATATGCGTAGCGTAAAAATGCTACGTAAAAAAGGTAAATGGTATATCGACAAAATAGTTGCAGACCCATACGCACGTTAATCATTATATTAAAAAAAGGCCTTACACATGTAAGGCCTTTTTTATTTACGGTTCAAATAATTAGCTACAACTCGCCTTGCTGAAAGTTATCAACCGCTATTGCTTGCTTACGTAGCTTATTGGCATGGTGCATAGCATCGGCATCGGTTTGCGTTACTAAATCATTGTCTAATGCAAAGTTAATCGCACCTTCAATATCGAGCGTTGCAGGAATATTACCCTTGCGCTGCCATTGTTTTAAATCTTTGAATTGAGCCTGCATATCGTGCATAGCTAAAAATGCATTTTCCATTACCCCTGTACCTGCGTTTTCATCTACATAACACAAATGAGTTAAGCGATTTCTAAACACACCTGGTTGTGTCATATGCTCGCAAATACGTTGTGCAATTTCATCGCTTGGTTTTTCGTAATGATTGCCAATTGGAAATACAATACGCTTAAGCACAAAATTAATAATCGGGTTTGAGAAATTTTTGAAAAAGCCATCAAACGCTTGGCCAATTTCAAATAACGATGTTTCTATCGCATATTTAACAAAAGGTAAGTCTGCTTGTTGACGACCTTCGTCTTCGTAGCGTTTTAAAACAGTAGAAGCTAAATACAACTGGCTCAATACGTCGCCTAATCGGGCAGATATCATCTCTTTGCGTTTGAGCTCACCACCTAACATTAACATGGCTACGTCGGTACAAATAGCTAAGCCTCTGCTCATTCTGCTTAGGTGCTTGTAATAAACTGCTGTTTCGCCGCCAACAGGCGCTTTTGCAAAGTAACTACGTGTTAAACCATGTATAAATGCCATGCTGGCATTACTTACAGCAAATAATATATGGTTCATTAATAAACCATCAAATTGATTCAGAGCAGCATCGTCGTCTTCAAGTGCAGCGGCCTCCATTTCTTTTAGAACAAAGGGGTGACAACGGGTCGCACCTTGGCCAAATATCATTAAATTTCGAGTTAAAATATTTGCGCCTTCTACCGTAATAGACACCGGTATTCCCATATAACCATGTGCCAAATAGTTATTTGGTCCCACCTGAATGCCTTTGCCTGAATGAATATCCATCGCATCATTCATGACTGTACGACCCATTTCCGTCATATGGTATTTGGCAATAGCGGTGACAACCGAAGGGCTAAGTTTTAAATCGATTGCGCCAGCCGTCATTAATCGACATGACTCTAGCGTGTAAGTTAAGCCACCAATGCGAGCAAGCGCTTCTTGCACACCTTCAAATTGCCCAATAGACACACCAAATTGCTGGCGAACTACGGCATATGCTGAAGTCATTTTAGCCGCTAGGTGACCGGTTGCAGCACTTAAAGCCGGCAGCGAAATACCACGCCCTGCACTTAAACACTCCACCAGCATGCGCCAGCCACGCCCCGCACACTCTTGCCCACCGATAATCCAGTCAAGCGGAATAAACACATCTTCACCATAGGTTGTACCGTTCATAAATGCCATATTGAGTGGGTAATGGCGCTCACCTGTTTTAACTCCTGGGTGATCGGTTGGAATAAGTGCGCACGTAATACCAAGCTCTTTTTCGTCTCCTAATAAACCATCGGGGTCATACATTTTAAAAGCAAGGCCTAATACTGTGGCAACGGGTGCAAGGGTAATGTAACGTTTTGACCAGTTTAAACGTAGGCCAATTACTTCTTCACCGTTGTGCTCTCCTTTACATACAACACCAGAGTCTGGAATGCTACCGGCATCAGAGCCTGCTTCTGGGCCTGTAAGTGCAAAGCATGGAACATCTTCACCATTGGCAAGCGTTGGTAACCAGCGGTCTTGTTGCTCTTTAGTACCGTAATGCAGCAATAGCTCACCTGGCCCTAAACTATTTGGCACCATTACGGTAACCGCCGCAGTTAAACTCTTAGTCGAAATTTTTGAAACAATGGTTGAATTAGCAATCGCCGAAAACTCTCGCCCACCAAACTTTTCAGGAATGATTAATGCAAAAAAACCTTCTTTTTTTAAGTAATCCCACACTTCTTTTGGCAAGTCTTTGTCTTTTTGCACTATTTGGTAATCATCTAGCATCGCCATTAGGGTCTCAACCTGATTAGCCATAAATGCGTTTTCTTTTTCACTCAATTCTGGCTTTGGAAAATTGTGTAATTTTTTCCAATCAGGGTTACCACTAAATAGTTCTCCATCCCACCAAACATCGCCTGCTTCCATAGCCTCTCGCTCTGTTTGCGAAAGCGGTGGAAGTACTTTTTTAAACATTTTAAACGTGGGTCTACTGATCAGGTTTAAGCGGATATCTTTAACAGCAAAAATAACCACCATAACAACCAGTAAAATGATAAATACCGACATGCCTACATTCCTTTAACATTAGAAATTAATAACCTAAGTATGACCCATCTTAGTTTAAATACAATCATTGCAAATACGCTGTCTACTAAGCCTGTAAATTAGGGAATAAAGAATAAACTAGTCTGTAATTATTAATTTTGATATGGGTAAAGCAACTAAAAAATAAAACGTATAAGCCTTATCAATACAAAAGCCCGCTGCATGAGCGGGCTTATATTTTAATTAAGCTGAAAACTTAAATTGCGTTATTCATTAAAACTGAAAACGCATGTTTGCAAAGTAAGCATCATTATCAGAGTCATCGGCATTATTCTCGTAACCTACTTTAAGGCCAATATTTTTGTTAATAAAGTGCTGAGCACCAAAGCTGTAGGTATCTTGTTTATCGTAGCTTGCAAATACAGAAGTCGCTTTTGAGAAGTAGTAATTCGTTTCTGCCACCCATTGGTTTTCAGCATCATCAATACTTTCGTATTTACCTTCAAATGTTAAGTAGTTACCTTGCTGTAAATCAATAAAGTATTTAGCAGCAACGGCGCGGTAGTCAAAATCATCATCCGCAGTAACAGTTACACCAACGTAATCGGTACTGTTAAGCATATGGTTATACGCTAAATCGAATAAAGCGAAGTCTTCGCCATCTTTATTTTCAACTAGCGTCACTTTTGCAAGCAAATCTGGGTTAAAAAAGTAACCGCCTGAAATTGTATATGCTTCGTTATGATTGCCAACATCAAGGTTTGTGTATGATGCACCAATAACAAATTCATTAATAAAGTACTCACCACCAACTAACGTTGTATCGCTAAAGTCATCATCAGCGTATGCGCCGTAAATGTTGCTTTGTTTATTAATGTATTCAAATTGGTCGTACGGGCCTAATGTTTTTTTAGGTGATAGGTAATAAATAGAATCTACAGCAACGGTATCGTTATTGTCGCTGTCTTTGTAACTTAAGTTACTGATTGAGTTATAGCTGTCTGCAGCAGCCGCAGTGCTAGATAATAAAATGCTTGAAATAATAACTGCTAATTTTTTCATTGTAAGACTTCCCTATGTACATTGCGTTTTATGCTTTAGCTAAATTACTAAAGTGGGCACATGCTAACGCCGGGAAACTGAATGAAAACTTAATTAAACTATTGTATTTGTTGAGTTAATTGTAAGGAGGTGTAAGAAACTGTAAAATTAAAGTAGTTGCAACATTTAGTCAACAACTACTTAAAGTATATGTATGATTATAGAGCGTGTTGGCTAATTACTCTATAAACTTCATTAATGTTATCGCCTGCTTTAAACTCTTTTGTAAGTGGCGTTGGGTCAGAGCCAATCCAAATTTTAAGTTCAGCATCCAAATCAAAGTGCCCTGCACTCTCTTTGCTAAACTTGGTAATTTTAGAGTAAGCAATACTCACCATTTCCATTTTAGAACCAGTTACACCTTGCTTATCAATTAAAATTAAGCGCTTATTAGTAAAAATGAACATATCGCGAATAACTTTATAGGCTTTTTCGACGTGCTCACCCTCAATTAATGTATTAGCGAGTACTTTTTCTAAATCAGAATCATCAACTTCGCTTGCGTTACCCATTAATCCGCTTAATAAACCCATTATACTTTCTCCTGTTTAAAAATTTGATTTTCTAATGTATGGCCATTAACCAATTGCCTGTATTGCCAATTATGTTGGTGGCAAAACTGTAATAGTGCAATATCAAGTGCCTGCTCAGATTGTGTGTATTCAATAACATACTCTTTGTGTTGGCTCATATAAACAGAGCTTACACCATTGAGTAACTGTAACTGTTGCTCAACGTTTTCATACATCTCGTTTAGCATTAATGTGTAAAAGTGTTTGTCGGTTTGATTTACTTTTGTTTGGTGCTCACTCAATACGCCTTTATCTAAATGCAGCACTTGGGAACATAACCGCTCAAGCTCAGTTAAATCGTGCGAGCTTAAAATAAAGGTTGCTTCAGAGCTCAACGTTGACACCAACTCACGTACTTCTCTGGCATGAATAGGATCAAGTCCTGCGGTTGCCTCATCTAGCATAACAATTTGCGGCGAACCAATAAGAGCCTGCGCTATGGTTACACGTTTGCGCATACCATGAGATAAATCACCTGCACGGTTTTTAGCAATTTCACGCAGCCCAACCAAATCAAGCACGCGCAATGCTTCTGTTTGACTTTGCTTGGTACTCATACCTTGTAATTTGGCGTAAAAAGCAAGTTGTTTATCTATATTAAAACGCGGATCGAGCTGCGCATCTTGTGGTAAAGCACTGACCTTATTAAATAATGCGGCGCTGCCGGGTTTATGGCCGAGTATTTCAAGCTCACCATTGCTGGGCGCTATATAGCCGCATAACAAACTAAATAATGTCGTTTTACCCGCACCATTTGGGCCAACTAGAGCAACAGGAGCACCTTGCTCAATTTCAAAGTTCACATTATTAAGCGCAAGTTTAGACCCATACGACTTACTTAAATTACGCCCTGTAATTAATGGATTCATAGTGAGCTCCTTGCAAAAATACGTTGAGCCACTGCCAGTAACACAGCAGTTTGTACAAGTGGTATTCCCACGGCACTTAATAATGGCAGGTTTTGACCGGCGAGTTGCTCTATTTGTACACCCGGGAATAAATAATCAAGCACGCTTAATGCCGGTATTTGCCACTGTAGTAAACCCACTACAATTCCACCCGCTGTAAAATATAAAATAGCGAGTACAATTGATAACCGCGATGAACGTGCAAAAGTATTAATTAAAGTCATTAACGCCACAAACGGTGCAAATGTAACTATAAGAATTGAAAATATCGACACAGCGCGGCCAACGCCCCCTCCCAACAAACTAGGATCGCGATACCCTAATACCGCTAATGTGGCCACAAGAGTAATTGCGACCAAACACGTTAATACCGCTAATTGCCCAATAAACCGGCCAAACAAAATTTCAAATCGGGTTGAACGCAATGATAAAAACCTAAGTGTACCGCGCTCTCTGTCACCCACTGTTTGGTCACTACAAATAAATAAACTAAACACAGGAAAACTGTACAAAGCAATTAACCAATACATAGCAAACTCGGCTTCAGGCCAATCAAGAAGTTTACTCAAGCCAATTGAGCCTGAAATATCGCGGGCTATTTGCTCAAAGTTTGGGGAGCTAATAATGCTCACAGCTTGCCCTATTGGGTAGCGTAAAATAATTAACCAAACGAGTGCAAATGCCGCAAGGGCTATAAGCCCACGTTTAGTTAAAAACATACGTACAAGCTCAAATCCCGCAATTTGCGTTAATCGCCCTACGTTTATTGGTAATGGTGTTACCATTTACTATCCTTAATGACGTTGCTTATGCTTTAGTTCAAAGCCTAATATAACTACCCTAAGTGTAAACACCTTGAATTACCAGCAAAAAAAAGCCCACGAAGAGTGAGCTTTGTAACAAACCATTTAAATGTAACTAGCGCATAGTTATAAATGCTGCTTGTATACCTCTAACGCTTGGGTTAAGTCAGCTATTAAGTCATCGATATCTTCAAGGCCAATATGCAATCTAATAACCGGTCCTAGATCCCAGCCAGTGGTTGAGCGCAACCCTTTCATGGTTAAATTAGCGGTGACCAAGCTTTCAAAGCCTCCCCACGAAAAACCCATCTTAAAATGCTGAAGGCTATCTAAAAATGCATCTATGGCTTTTTGATTTCCTGTTTTCATAACAATTGAAAACAAGCCATTACTACCATCAAAATCGCGCTTAAAAAACGCATGGCCTGGGCAGGTTTCAAAGGCTGGATGGCGAATATGATCAACTAACTCATGCTGTTCAAGCCATTTTGCCACCTCTATCGCCGCCTTTTCATGCTGATTTAAACGCACGCTCATCGTGCGTAAACCGCGTAATGCTAAGTATGCATCGTCAGCACTTGTACACTGGCCTAATAAGTAAGAATGTTCGCGCAGCGTTGGCCAATATTTTTTATTAGCCACTGCAACCCCCATCATTACATCAGAATGGCCAACAATGTACTTTGTTGCCGCTTGAATACTAATATCTACGCCATGTTCTAGGGGGCGGTAATGAAGACCGTTTCCATAAGTATTATCCAGCATGGTCATTACATTATGTTCTTTGGCTACGTTTACCATGGCTGGTACGTCTTGAATTTCCATAGTTATAGAACCAGGAGATTCTAAAAATAACACCTTGGTGTTTGGCTTAATATAATCTTTTATGCCTGCACCAACTGTTGGCGGGTAATAAGTAGTGGTAATTCCTAGCCCTGCTAAAATTTTATCGCAAAAATCGCGAGTAGGCTCATACGCGTTATCAACCATTAAAATATGGTCACCACTTTTTAAAAACGACAATAGCACTTGGCTAATTGCAGCAGCCCCACACGGATAAAGTGCGCACCCTTCACCGCCTTCTAACTCGGTAATGGCCTCTTGCAATGCAAAATGTGTGGTTGTGCCACGACGCCCATAAAAAAGGGTTTTATCGCCACGCTTCTTCGCCGCTTCTTTAAGTTCTGCAACCGAATCAAATACCACCGTTGATGCGCGCTGCACAACGGGGTTTACTACACCATGGGTGTAAGCTTTTTTGCGCCCAGACGACACAAGCTGAGTATTTTTATTACTGTCACTCGACATGGTTATTCCTTATGGATTAGTACGCCAATGTTCAATTAAATAGCGAGAAATAGAATCAGTACGAGGAAGTTTTAAATGCTCTCCTTCGTCATGCCAATTACCAAAGTTTGCCAAATCTTCACGGCTAAACCACTTAGCATCGTCAAGTTCGTCTTTATCTACGTTAATTTGCTCAGACGTTGCTTTAGCAAAAAAGCCAAGCATGATAGATGAAGGAAATGGCCATGGCTGAGACGCCACATAGGTTACGTCATCAACGTCAATCCCTGCCTCTTCTTTTACCTCACGGGCAACAGCTTGCTCTAAAGTTTCACCTGGATCTACAAAGCCGGCTAATGACGAATACATTCCTGTAGGCCACACTGCTTGGCGGCCAAGCAAACATCGCTCAATGCCATCGGCAAACGTTTTAGTTACAACCATAATTACCGCAGGGTCAGTACGAGGAAAAGTAGGGTGTTTACAGCGCTCGTTTTCACATAAACGAGAATGTCCCGCTTCAACTAAGTGGTTTGTACTGCCGCAACGCCCACAAAAACGATGCGTTGCATGCCAATAGCACAACCCGCGTGCAAGCGCAGCAATAGACCCCTCTTTTATATCAATAAGCGGCCCCTGCTTACGAATGTCCATAAACTCTGCGCCACTTATAATGGGGGTAAGTGTTGTGTCATCAAGAGTAGATACATCGAGGGCAAACACCCCCTGCTGTGTGGTGTTTAAGCCTAAAAATAGCGCATTGGTTAAGTTTAGCTGTGCAATTTTCTCGTACGGTAAAAACTTTATTTGAGGCGTATTTTTAATAAATAATGTCTCGTTGTTTTTTACCAAAAGCCACACGCTTTGCGACGACAATTGACCTTTGAGCCATATTGGGTCTTTACGCACATTGGAGCATCTATCAAGCGGCATATCACTGTAGTTGAGCATGTAAATCCTTAATTACTCGTTATCGCTTAAAATTAACATAACCACCTAGTAAACCCAATTGATTACAACAATAAAAAAAGCCTATATTAGGTTTAAATGAACTATATAGGCTCTGTATTAAAAACTCTCATGTTGCAGGCACTTAGCCTCTGTTTTTTAAGCTTTAAAGTAATAAACTATCATCAATCAAATGAAACTGTTCTGCACTTTGCTTAAGTACTTCGGCGGTTAACTTATCTGCCCCGTATACATCACACGGCACATTATATTGATTTTTTAAATGCCCAAGTAACAGTGCAAAATCGCCATCGCCCGATAGCAAAATTACTTTATCGAGATTTTTTCCATGCTCTAACATATCTATCGTTATGCCTACATCCCAGTCGCCTTTTGCACTGCCATCTCGGCGCTGAATAAACGGCTTTAGTTTTACCTCAAACCCAATCGCTCTCAAAATATTTTGAAACTGATTTTGCTTTTCATCTCCACGATAAATAGCGTAAGCAAACGCACAATCTATTTCGTACTGCTCCTGGATAACTCGCCAAAAAGCATTGTAATCAAAGTTTTTGCTATAGCTTTCTCTACACGTGTAATAAATGTTTTGTACGTCAACAAATATGCCTACACGCGGTTTAATGTTTTGCTGCGAGTTAAATGAAGTCATGTAATGCCCTAGTTAGAATAATAGCTATAGCGAAATAATTTAAACTCAGTGTACCTTGCTATTTGCTTTTAAGTAACCTAAATTAGTTACATAACGCTATGTAACCATTTATGGTTACATTTTAAATAGTAACTAATTTGGATTGTTATGATTGGTGTGATCAGCGGCGATATTATTAAATCGCAAACTATTCCTAAACAGCAATACGATGCCATGCTTTATGAGCTAGAGCAAAGTTTACGTTGTGTATCGGGCGAGAGTACACTTTGGAATATTTATCGAGGCGACTCTTTTCAATTACAAATTAATAACCCTGAGTATATGTTTAAGCATGCCGTTTTAATTTATTTATATTTAAAGGCATCAGGGTATCAAGTCAGACAAAGTATGGCTATTGGGGAAATAGATAACCCGCGCAATGATATAAAAACAGCTACAGGTTCAGCATTTACTCTTTCGGGTCATGGCCTTGATAAAATAGCCAATCAACGGTTTTTATTTAATACGCCTCCTCAAAACATCCATGAAAGTTTAAACCTCAATTTAGCCTTTGCTGATGTACTCCTTACTAAAATAACACAAAAACAAGCCAATGCTTTGTACGCCTATTTAACCAGTACAGATAATAGCCATGCAGCTTTAGCAAAAGATCTTAAAACCAGCAGAGAAAACGTAACTAAGCTACTTAATTTGGCCCATTACCAACTTATCGAACGGTTTTTAGAACATGCGAGCAACATCATAAAAAATATAAATCAAGGGAGAAGCTAATGGCTTTTTCGCTTTTACTCGTAGCCCTAATTATTGGCCATTTATTGGCTGATTTTTACTGGCAACCTATGAGCTGGGTTAACGACAGAAACTCCCGCCACTTCAAGGCAACTAAACTGTATTTTCATGTATTGGTCCATGGGGTCACTAGCGCAATAATTATTAGCGCTTGGGAATACACTTATGGCTGGCAACAAATTAGCAGTGTTGTAATAGCAACCGCCGTTATTATGCTTAGCCATTACGCAATTGATATAGCCAAATCTTACTCAAGCAAAGGTGTCGTGCCCTTTTTAATAGATCAATTTGCCCACATAGCCGTAATAATCTATTTAAGCGTATGGCTGAGCGATAATACACACTTTTTAGACACCCTATATTCACTTGTCACTAACCCTAATGTGCTGTGGGTTGTGTGCGGTTATTTAATTATTTTAAGCCCAAGTGCAGTATTTATTAGAATGATGCTAGAGCGTTTAACGGGTAACTTTAGCAGTAAAGGCAGCTTAGTACTTGCAGGGCAAAGTATTGGCATGTTGGAGCGCGTGTTAATGCTGAGCTTTATTTTACTCGATCAATTTGCGGGTGTTGGATTTTTATTAGCGGCTAAGTCGGTCTTTAGATTTGGCGATTTAAGCGCCAGTAAAGATAAAAAGCTCACCGAATACGTAATGTTAGGCACACTACTTAGCGTAAGTGTAACTTTGTTTGTAGGTTTAATGGTAAAGTATTTAATACATTAAAAAACGCGCTACCGTTTAAAGTAAGCGCGTTTTTATTAAAACTAACTAAACCTAGTTAGTCATTATTAGTTGGACGGCGACGGCGCTGACCGTTTCCGCCTACCGACTGACGCTTTGCCCAAGGGTTTTGTGCGTTATCATCTTTTTTAGCAGCAGGCTTTTTAGAGCCACCACGGCGAGGGCCAGTACCGTTGCCGCCATTATTTGGCTTTTTACTATTTGGCTTACTGCTATCAGATTTAGGTTTGTTAAAAGGTTGCTTTTTCTTTGGCTTTTTAGCAGGTAATGGGCGTGCATCTAATGCGCGTTCTGCTACTGGGTTTACTGGTTCAAAGCCCTCTTCTTCAGCACGAGGAATAAGCTCACCAATAAAGCGTTCAATACCGTATAAATCGACTGCATCATCAACTGTAACAAACGAAATTGCATGGCCCGATGCACCCGCACGTCCTGTACGGCCAATACGGTGAACGTAATCTTCATACACATTAGGTAAGTCGTAGTTAACAACATGCGGAAGCTCAACAATATCAAGGCCGCGTGCCACAATATCAGTGGCTACAAGTACACGTACTTCGCCACTTTTAAAACCATCTAACGCTTTTACACGTGCGCCTTGTGATTTATTACCATGAATAGCTGCGCCTACGATATCGTCGCGCTCAAGTTGTTTAACCAAACGGTTTGCACCGTGCTTAGTGCGGCTAAATACTAAAACTTGCTGCCAATCGTTACTACGAATTAAATGGCTTAGTAAAGCTGTTTTACGGCCTTTATCTACCGCGTAAACGCTTTGCGTTACACTTTTAGCTGTGGTGTTTTTTGCAGCGACTGAAATTTCAACCGGATCGTTTATTAATCCTTTAGCTAACGCTCGAATATCATCTGAAAACGTAGCCGAAAACATGAGGTTTTGGCGCTTAGCAGGCATTTTAGCAATAAGGCGTTTAATGTCGTGAATAAACCCCATGTCGAGCATGCGGTCGGCTTCATCTAAAACGAGCACTTCTACGCTATCAAACTTAACGGCATTTTGATTATGTAAATCAATTAAACGCCCAGGCGTTGCCACTAAAATATCGACACCTTTACGCAAGCGCTGCATTTGCGGATTAATTTTAACCCCACCATACACAACAAACGAACTCACGTTTGAATGCTTAGCGTACTCTTCAACGTTTTCGCTTACCTGAAGTGCAAGTTCACGTGTAGGCGCTAAAATAAGCGCACGTACATGGTTACTTTTTGCATTTGGGCCCGTAGATAAACGTTCGATAAGTGGAAGCGTAAAACCCGCTGTTTTACCTGTGCCAGTTTGTGCTGCCGCCATTACATCGCGACGCTCTATAATTGCAGGAATTGCTTGAGCCTGAATTGGCGTTGGCGTTTCATAGCCCTTTTCTAAAACCGCATTAACTAAAGACTGTGATAAACCTAGACCTTCAAAACTCATATAAACTCTCTTTTAAATAAGGCCAAAACGGCCAGTTGCGCGCATTATACCTGTCGTG
>NZ_NTLW01000061.1:0-17805 GCF_002632075.1 Pseudoalteromonas sp. ESRF-bin5
CCTAATAACAAGATAAGTGGGATTAACCATGTCTGAGAATTATGACTCGTCGAGTATTAAAGTACTTAAAGGATTAGACGCAGTAAGAAAGCGTCCTGGGATGTATATAGGGGACACCGATGATGGCACAGGCTTACACCACATGGTGTTTGAGGTCGTTGATAACTCAATAGACGAAGCCCTTGCTGGTCATTGTGATGATATTTTTGTAACGATTCACTTAGATGGCTCTGTATCGGTTAGAGATAATGGCCGTGGTATCCCAGTGTCTATCCATGAAGAAGAAGGCGTTTCTGCTGCCGAAGTAATCATGACGGTACTTCATGCTGGTGGTAAGTTTGATGATAACTCTTATAAAGTATCAGGCGGCTTGCATGGTGTGGGTGTTTCGGTTGTAAACGCACTTTCAGAAAAATTAAAACTAACTGTGCGTCGAGAAGGTAAACTTCATGAGCAGTTTTACACTATGGGTGTGCCAGATGCGCCACTTGCTGTTATTGGAGATTCTGAAACAACGGGTACAGAACTACGTTTTTGGCCAAGTGCAGAAACATTCACTAATTTAGATTTTCATTACGATATTTTAGCAAAACGCCTACGTGAACTGTCGTTCCTTAACTCGGGCGTTAGTATCATTTTAAATGATGAGCGTGAAGAAAATAAAAGCGACCACTTTAAATACGAAGGTGGTATTCAGGCATTTGTTGAATACATTAACCGTAACAAAACACCTATTCATAAAGGCGTTTTCCACTTTACACATGAGCGTGTAGAAGACGGAATTAGCGTTGAAGTATCAATGCAATGGAATGACGCATACCAAGAAAACATTTACTGTTTTACAAATAACATTCCACAACGTGATGGTGGTACTCACTTAGCCGGTTTTAGATCTGCGCTAACACGTACACTTAATAACTTTATGGAAAAAGAGGGCTTTAACAAGAAAGCAAAAACAACCAGTAACGCAACCGGTGACGATGCGCGTGAAGGTTTGACTGCTGTAATTAGTGTTAAAGTTCCTGATCCTAAGTTCTCTTCGCAAACAAAAGATAAGCTAGTATCTAGCGAAGTTAAGTCTGCCGTAGAACAAGCAATGGCTGAGAAGTTCACTGAGTTTTTATTAGAAAACCCAGTAGATGCAAAAATTGTTGTTGGGAAAATTATAGATGCATCACGTGCGCGTGAAGCGGCACGTAAAGCGCGTGAAATGACACGTCGTAAAGGCGCAATGGATCTTGCAGGTTTACCGGGTAAATTAGCCGATTGTCAGGAAAAAGATCCTGCACAATCAGAACTTTATATAGTGGAAGGGGACTCTGCTGGCGGTTCAGCCAAGCAGGGTCGTAACCGTAAGAATCAGGCGATTCTTCCGCTTAAAGGTAAAATTCTAAACGTAGAAAAAGCACGTTTTGATAAAATGCTGTCTTCACAAGAAGTTGCAACACTAATTACTGCATTAGGTTGTGGTATTGGCCGTGACGAATATAACCCTGAAAAACTACGTTATCACCGTATTATCATCATGACCGATGCGGACGTAGATGGTTCTCACATTCGTACTTTATTGCTTACGTTCTTCTATCGTCAAATGCCGGAAATTGTAGAGCGCGGATATATTTATATTGCTCAACCACCACTTTATAAAGTGAAAAAAGGTAAGCAAGAGCGCTATATAAAAGATGACCCAGCACTTGTTGAGTACTTAACATCGCTTGCACTTAATAATGCAGCTTTATACACAAGTGCAGACGCATCTGCGCTTGAAGGTGAAGCATTAGAGAAAATAGTTCACGATTACCAAAATACAGTTAAAGTAATCGAGCGCTTAAAACGTAAATACCCTAACACGGTAATGGAACGTTTAATCTACCAAAGCGAGTTGACCAAAGAAGACCTTGCAGACGAAGCTAAAGTAATTGCGTGGACAAAAGAGCTTGTTGACGATTTAGTTGACCGTGACGAAGATGCAACTATTTTCAACGCTGCAACTCAGTATGATGCAGAGCGTAACTTGTATTATCCTGTTGTGAATATTCGTCAACACGGTGTAGATAAGTCTCACGTACTAAGCTACGACTTCATCACATCGCGTGACTACCAACGTATTGCTGTGACTGGTGTTAACATTGCAAACATCATTACAGAAGGTGCTTATATTCAACGCGGTGAGAAAACAAAACCTGTTGATAACTTTGTGGATGCTTTGGAATGGTTGATCACTGAATCTAAGCGCGGGATCTATATTCAACGCTACAAAGGGTTGGGTGAGATGAACCCAGATCAACTTTGGGAAACTACCATGGATCCAGACGCACGCCGTATGTTACAAGTAACCATTGAAGATGCTGTAGGCGCGGATCAGTTATTTGCTACGCTTATGGGCGATCAGGTAGAGCCACGTCGTGACTTTATCGAAACTAACGCACTACGCGTAGTTAACTTAGACGTGTAAAAACATATTTAGATAATAAAAAGGAGCCTAAGGGCTCCTTTTTTATTTTCTACAAATACACAAACTGCTTAAAACCTGAGTGTACACACGGTATACTAAGGATAATTTTCACGCTACTTCTTAGATAGTAAAAAGCCAAATATGCAAAAATACGACGTAAAAACCTTCCAAGGTTTGATCCTGGCTTTACAGGATTATTGGGCACAGCAAGGCTGTGTCATTATTCAACCACTTGATATGGAAGTGGGCGCTGGGACATTTCACCCGCAAACATTTTTGAAATCAATTGGCCCTGAGCCAATGTCTAGCGCATACGTACAACCGTGTCGCCGTCCTACGGATGGCCGCTATGGTGAAAACCCAAACCGCTTACAACATTACTACCAATTTCAGGTAGTCTTAAAACCATCACCAGATAACATCCAAGAGCTTTACTTAGGCTCACTAGAAGCAATGGGTATTGATACCCTAACTCACGAAGTACGCTTTGTAGAAGATAACTGGGAATCACCAACGCTAGGTGCATGGGGCTTAGGTTGGGAAATTTGGTTAAACGGTATGGAGGTAACGCAATTTACCTACTTCCAACAAGTAGGTGGATTAGAGTGCTCACCAGTAACTGGCGAGATTACTTACGGCCTAGAGCGTTTAGCGATGTACATTCAAGGCGTAGATAGCATTTACGACCTAGTATGGGCAGACGGTCCACTAGGGCGCGTAACTTACGGTGATGTGTTCCATCAAAATGAAGTTGAGCAATCAACCTACAACTTTGAACATGCAAACGTAGAAGACTTGTTTGCGCAGTTTGATAAGTGTGAAGCTGAGAGCCAAAAGTTAATAGAAGCAAATTTACCACTTCCTGCCTACGAGCAAGTGATGAAAGCATCGCATGCATTCAACCTATTAGACGCGCGCCATGCTATATCGGTAACAGAACGTCAGCGTTATATTTTACGTGTTCGTGCGTTATCAAAAGCGTGTGCACAAAGTTATTACGATGCACGCGAAGCGCTTGGTTTCCCGCTGTGTAAGGATAAGTAAGCATGACAGCACAAAATTTATTAGTAGAAATTGGCACTGAAGAGTTGCCACCAAAGTCGTTGCGTAAACTTGCCGAGGCATTTGCTGCAAATTTAACTCAAGAGTTAGAATCGCTAGAATTAGCACATCAAGGCGTAAGCTGGTATGCATCGCCTCGTCGTTTAGGTTTACAAGTTAAAGCACTTGAAGCTAAACAACAGGACAAAGAAGTTGAAAAGCGCGGCCCAGCAACTAAAGCAGCATTTGATAGTGAAGGTAACCCTACAAAAGCAGCAATGGGTTGGGCACGCGGTTGTGGTATTGAGGTAAGTGAAGCACAAACACTTGAAACGGATAAAGGCGCATGGTTATTGCACATTGCTAAAGTAGCAGGGCAAGAAACTAAAACGCTAATGGCAGATGCTATCGCAAAAGCGTTAAGTAAATTACCAATACCAAAGCCAATGCGCTGGGGTGCGAATAAAACACAATTTATTCGCCCAGTTCATACCGTCACTATTTTATTTGGTAGCGAATTGCTAGAAGGTGAGATTCTTGGTAAGCAAGTAAGTAACCAACTTCAAGGTCACCGTTTTCATCACCCAGAAAAAATTAGCATTAACCATGCTGATGAGGTTTTTGATGTACTTAAATCTGCTTACGTTATTGCTGATTACGAACAACGTAAAGCGCAAATACGTGCACAAATAGAAGAAGCTGCAAGCGCAGTTAACGCTGTTGTTGCAATGGATGAAGATTTACTAGAAGAAGTTACTTCACTGGTAGAGTGGCCAGTTACTTTAACGGCAACATTTGAAGAAGCATTTTTAGATGTACCAGCCGAAGCGCTAATTTACACCATGAAGGACGATCAAAAATACTTCCCGTTATTAGATCAAAACGGCAAGCTTTTAAATAAGTTTTTGTTTGTATCTAACATCGAGAGTAAAGATCCAAGCGTAGTAATTTCTGGTAACGAAAAAGTTGTACGCCCACGTTTGGCTGATGCACAGTTCTTCTTTGAGACCGACAAAAAGAAAACATTAGAAAGCCGTTTAGAATCGCTTGATACCGTTTTATTCCAAAAGCAATTAGGTACGCTTAAAGACAAGTCTGAGCGTATTAGCGAACTTGCAGGGTATATTGCTGAGCAATTAGGCGCAGATAAAGACTTAGCAAAACGTGCAGGCCTATTAAGTAAAACAGACTTAATGACCGAAATGGTAATGGAATTTACCGATGTACAAGGTGTAATGGGAATGCATTACGCTCGCTTTGACGGTGAAGCAGAAGATGTAGCGCTTGCACAAAACGAGCAATACATGCCACGCTTTGCAGGCGACAACTTACCTACAAACCTAATTAGTTGTGCAGTAGCCATTGCAGATAAGTTTGATACGCTGGTGGGTATTTTTGGTATAGGCCAAGCACCAAAAGGTGATAAAGACCCATTTGCACTTCGTCGTGCTGCTATTGGTGCACTGCGTATTATGGTAGAAAAAGAGTTACCTCTTGATATTTTAGACCTAGTAGCAAAAGCACAAACATTGTTTGGCGATAAGCTAACTAATCTAAATGTATCAACCGACGTATTTGAATTTATGCTTGGGCGTTTCCGTGCATGGTATCAAGACGAAGGTATTGAAGTAGATGTTATTCAAGCTGTGTTAGCACGTCGTCCAACTAAACCAGTTGATTTTGACCGTCGTGTTAAAGCCGTAAGCCACTTCCGTACTTTAGACGCAGCAGAAGCCCTTGCAGCCGCAAATAAACGCGTAAGTAACATTCTTGCTAAAAACGATATCACAAGCCAAGGTAATGTTGATGAGAGCTTATTAAGCGACGACGCTGAAAAAGTATTAGCATCACAAGTGGCAAAATTTGCAACTGAGCTTGCACCACTTTATGCCGATGGAAACTACCAAGAAGCGCTTAGCCAATTGGCTGGCATTCGTGAAAGTGTTGATAACTTTTTTGACAACGTAATGGTTATGGCCGACGATGAAGCTGTTAAGCAAAATCGCCTTGCGCTATTAAGTCAGTTAAGTAGTTTATTTTTAGATATTGCAGATATTTCTGTTTTACAAAAATAACTGCCATTAGCAATTTAAAAAGCCAGCATAACGCTGGCTTTTTAGTTTTAATACCTATTAGCTTAATTAAGCTAATAGGTATAACGAATAGGATGAAAATTGATGATTTCAATAAAAAAAATAATACCACTCGCTATTGCTGGGTTACTCAGTGCATGTTCAAGCCAAATATCAATTAACGATGTATTGCCACAAAAAGAACTCGACCGCACCATGTACCTGCGAGGCGATTTTACTTTATGGGACGCAGAGCCACAGTACCAATTTAACTTAGTGGGCCCAGCACTGTATCAAGCACAGGTAAAATTTAGCACACCAGGTAAAGTGTACGAATTCAAAATTGCCGATGCCGATTTTAGTGAAGGCTTTAACTGTGGTTACAGCGACTCATACCCACAAGGTCAAAGTTTAACACTTGGGCAAGCTGCAACGGCAGACTGTAATACTATTTATAATTACTTTAGTTACACACCTGCGATAAAAGGCACATACATAGTAAGCATTGATTTTAGTGACTATGACGAGCCAAAAGTGACTATTACTAAGAAATAGCAGAATGTTTATAGTTGTCAGTTTTTAGCGTAAAGAGAAGTAAAAAACCGTACTTGATTTAACGAGCACGGTTTCTATTTTGAAACTGAGAACTGAGAACTGAGAACTGAGAACTGAGAACTGAGAACTTTACAACCCTTTCTTCACCACATACCTATACGGTGCTTCATCGGCATCTTTAGCCACCAGCGTGTGATCCATAAATACACAAAAGCTGGGGATGTCACGTGTGGTTGATGGGTCATCAGCGGTTATTAAAAGTGTTTCACCATCGTTCATTTTACGAATAGCAGCACGTACCATCATTACAGGCTCGGGGCAGCGAAGGCCAATGGCATCTAATTGGTGATCGGGGTTATCAAAATTCATAGTACGTATGCCTGTAAATAGTTTTCAAATCTGTGATTTTACGAGTAGTCAGATTTTTTGTTGCGCCAAAGTTTAGCGTAATTTTAAGTATAAATTAACTAATTTACTTAGATCTGGATCAGTTTTAATTTAAGTGTATTTATATCAACGCCAAATTATAAACCCGATCACAACAACACAAATCTAAATTGCGTTAGTAAGGCGCCTTAAAAATTGGCAAATAAAAAAGGCGAACTAACTTTCGTCAGTGCGCCTTTTTACTCACCAAGATGGTTTACGTGTTAAGAGTATTAGTCTTGAACACGCTCAAATACAGTTGCGATACCTTGGCCTAAACCAATACACATTGTCGCTAAACCGTACTTAGCATTTTTGTCTTCCATTAAGTGAATTAGCGAGGTGCTAATACGCGAACCAGAACAACCCAGAGGGTGACCCAGTGCGATAGCGCCGCCATTCAAGTTAACTTTTTCGTCAACCACATCAGCTAAACCTAAGTCTTTAAGTACTGGTAGTGATTGCGCAGCAAAGGCTTCATTAAGCTCAGCTACGTCGATGTCATCAATAGTGATACCTGCTTGGGCAAGTGCTTTTTTACTTGCTGGTACTGGGCCGTAACCCATGATTGATGGATCGCAACCGGCAACCGCCATTGCTTTAATGCGCGCACGAATTGGTAAACCTAGCTCTTTTGCTTTTTCTTCGCTCATTACTAACATGGCTGATGCACCGTCAGAAAGTGCTGAAGACGTACCCGCTGTAACAGAACCCGAAGCTGGGTTAAATACTGGGCGAAGCTGAGATAAACCTTCAACCGTTGTTTCAGGGCGAATTACTTCGTCATCTTCAACTAAAATTAAAGAACCATCTGCTGCGTGACCTTCCATTGCTAAAATTTCGCGGCGGAAACGGCCTTCAACCGTTGCAGCATGTGCACGTTGGTGCGAACGGTATGCAAATTCATCTTGCTGCTGACGGCTGATACCGTGAATAGTCGCAAGGTATTCTGCTGTTAAACCCATAGAGCCAGACGCTTGTGCAATTGAAGTTGCTAAGCCTGGGTGAAAGTCGTTACCGTGAGTCATAGGAACGTGACCCATGTGCTCAACACCACCAATTAGGTAAGTGTCGCCAGCGCCCGTCATAATGGCGCGTGCTGCGTCATGCAATGCTTGCATTGACGAACCACATAAGCGGTTAACTGTGGTTGCTGGTACTGAGTGTGGAATACCCGCAAGAAGTGATGCGTTACGTGCAACGTTAAAGCCTTGCTCTAATGTTTGCTGTACACAACCCCAATAAATGTCGTCGATTGATGCTGGATCAACCGCTGGGTTGCGTTCTAGTAAGCCCTTCATTAAATGAGCGCTTAAGTCTTCCGCACGCTTGTTTTTAAATACGCCGCCTTTTGAGCGACCCATTGGTGTGCGGATACAATCTACAATTACTGGATTATTCATGATATTAACCTTCCACCTTATAGAAAACACGGCCTTCTTCAGCCCATTTGCGAGTTTGCTCTGATACTTGGTAAATCGCACCTAGGTGAGCGTATTTGTCTGCTGCTGCAACAAAGTTAGCTAAACCAGTTTGATCTAAGTAACGGAACGCGCCGCCTCTAAATGGAGGGAAACCAACGCCGTAAACAAGTGCCATGTCAGCTTCTTGTGGAGAAGCAACAATGCCTTCTTGTAAACAAAGAAGTACTTCGTTGATCATTGGAATCATACAACGGTCAATGATTTCTTGCTTATCGAATTCTTTCGGTGCATCAGTAATTGGCGCTAGTAGCTCAACGGCTGTTGCATCGCTTGATTTTTTAAGACGACCACGACGGTCTGTTTCGTACTTGTAAAAACCTGCTTTGTTCTTTTGACCAAAACGTTTTTCGTTAGCAAAAACAGTTACCGGATCTTTTTCTGCACGTGCCATACGCTCAGGGAAACCGTCAGCCATTACGCCAGTACAATGATAAGCCGTATCAATACCTACAACATCAAGTAGGTAAGCCGGACCCATAGGCCAGCCAAATACGTTTTCCATTACTTTATCTACTTTTGCAAAGTTAGCGCCTTCAACAACTAATTTGCTAAAGCCTGCAAAGTAAGGGAATAAAACACGGTTTACAAAAAAGCCTGGGCAATCGTTTACAACAATAGGAGACTTGCCAAGTTTAAGGGCGTAATCAACGACTGCGTTAATTGTTTTGTCTGACGTTTTTGCACCACGGATAATTTCTACTAATGGCATTTTTGGCACTGGGTTGAAAAAGTGCATACCACAGAAGTTTTCTGGTTTATCAAGTGCTTCAGCAAGTAGGTCAATACAGATAGTCGACGTATTTGATGTAAGTACAGTGCCTTCTGGCATGTTCTTTTCAAGGTCTGCTAATACTGCTTGCTTAACTTTAGGGTTTTCTACAACGGCTTCAACAATAATGTTAGCGTCTTGTAGGTCTGCATCGTTAAGTGTTGGCTTAATTTTGCTTAGTGTTGCCAACATTTTTTCCATTGGCATGTGGCCACGCTTAACTTTTGCACCTAATAATTTAGACGCTTCACCCATACCTAAATCAAGCGCATCTTGTTGGATGTCTTTCATTATGATTGGTGTGCCTTTATAAGCAGACTGATATGCAATACCGCCGCCCATAATACCCGCGCCTAATACTGCAGCTTGTTTAATTTCTACATCGCTGTGCTTAGCAAGTTTGCGTGCTTTACCTTTGATGAACTGGTCATTTAAGAAAATGCCCGTTTGCGCTGCAGCTTCGTTGGTACGCGCAAGTTTAGCAAAGTTAGCATTTTCGATTGCCATTGCTTCATCGCGAGTACAGTTTGCCGCTGCTTTAATAGTACGCACTGCCATAACCGGAGCAGGATAGTGGCCTTTGGTTTTACCCATTACCATACCTTCTGCCATAGCAAAGCTCATACCTTGCTCAACACGGTTTAATTTAAGTGGCTGTAGTTTTGCGTTGCGTTTTGCTTGCCAATCTAGCTTGCCTGCAATCGCTAATTCAAGTGTTGCTACACTTGACTCTAAAAGTTTGTTAGCACTAACTACTGCGTCAAACGCACCTACTTTAAGGGCGTCAGCTGCGCGGTTTTCAGCGCCAGAAGTGATCCACATCATGGCGTTATCTGCGCCAATGATACGTGGTAAGCGCACTGTGCCACCAAAACCAGGCATTATGCCAAGTTTAACTTCTGGTAGGCCCATTTTAGCGCTTTCGCTTGCAACACGATAATCGGTAGCAAGTGCCCACTCACATCCGCCGCCAAGTGCTAAGCCGTTTACAACGCTTAGAGTTGGGAATGGAAGGTCTTCAATTGCATCAAAAACGTCAGTTGCGTTTTTGATCCACACGACTAAATCTTCTTCAGGTTTAGTAAATGTAGGTAAAAATTCGAAGATGTCGGCGCCAATAATAAAGTGGTCTTTATCACTGGTAAAAACCATGCCTTTGATATCAGAATTAGCAGCTAATTCTTTTAATGCTGCTGCACAATCTGAAAGAGTTTTTTGAGATAATGTGTTTACAGAACCTGCAACACAAAACTTAAACTCGGCGATGTTTTCCTTTAGGAAGCTAACTTCAAAGGAATCGCTTTTATATAACATTTTATTCTCCCTAGTTGACGAACTAAGACTGGTACGATGAGTTTGCATTTCAATCAGTGTGCTTGCTTTGAGTAAAAAATGCAACGAAAAATTTAACTCGGTTACAAACGACTGGTTAAAATATAGCTGGTTTGGTGCTAAGGTGGTGAAAAAGCTTTTATTCACTACTTTAATTTTTTATTAAAGGACATTATGAAAAAACAATTATTTAGTTTTGCGGCAGCTGCTTTTATTTTTCCTCTTTATTCTGCCGAGGCTAGCATCGATAACGACGCATTTTTAGATGCTGAAAAAAAAGTACGCAACGCAAGTTACCGCGAGTTTAAAAACGTAGTTAATAACCTAAACCACCCACTAAAACCGTATGTAGAAAAAACATACTGGCAACGAAACCCGAGCATAAAATATCAAGCAGAAATAGAAGATTACTTAAATATATATCAGCATACGCCACTTGAATGGCCCGTTCGTAAAGTATGGCTGGAGTATCTTGAAAAAAATAATAGAAAAGCGGCGTATATTCGTAATTACCGCGACACGAGCAACGCTGAATACACCTGTACATATTTGGGTTATCAATTAGATTTAGGCGCCCCAGAAAAAGCCATTTTAAATCAGGTGACGGATTTATGGACGGTGGGAAAGTCACAACCTAAGGAGTGCGATTCGTTATTCTCGTACTGGCGCAAAAAAGGCTATATGAATGCCGATACTGTATGGCAACGAATTACACTTGCCGCGCAAGGTGGAACGCAAAGCCTACTACCTTATTTAAAAACACTTTTACCAAAAAATGAGCGTTACCTTGCTGACTTATATTTAAAAGTTCGCCGCGACCCAAGCGCTGCGGCGGGGTTATATCGCTATAAAAATAAATCGCTTAAAGAGGGTCAAATTGCACTTTATGGTGTTAAGCGTCTAATTTGGCGCGACAAAGAACTAGCGCTGCGCGCATGGGAAAAAATAGAGCGTATGTTTAACTACAGCGATAAAGAAAAGGCAGATTTATACTACACCTTTGCTTTATCACTAGCTTCTAGCGGACATAAGCAAGCCAGTTTTTGGTTAAACAAAGTGCCAAAAGAGCGCCAAGACAACAAATTAATGCAATGGCAGCTTGGTAACATGCTTAAAACCCAAGATTGGGCAGGCATTGCTGCGTTTTTTACAGGCAAAGAAAATCTTAGTTTAGGCCAGCAATACTGGCTTGCGTATAGTTATGCAGAACGCGGTGACGATCAAACAGCTAAAAAAATGTGGCAAAGTATTGCGACTAACCGAGACTACTACGGTTTTTTAGCCGCTGCGCGTCTAGGCTTGCCGGTTGATCTAAATAATCAACCAAAAGTGGTTAGTGAGCAATTAATTGCAAAGGTGAGTAATGCCCCTGGTTTTAAACGTTCAAAAGCATTATATGAGTTAGATCGTGTTACTTCAGCGAGACGTGAATGGAATTACTTAACAAACACTTCAAATGAAGAAGAAAAGCTTGCAGCCTCTGTTTTATCTACCAATTTGGGATGGCACGACAGCACAATATTCACACTCGCAAAAATAAAAGCCTGGGATAATGTTGAACAACGTTTTCCATTTGCTTTTCAAGACATATTTGAGCGCTACAGCAAGCGTAATAAAATAGATGTAGCTTGGAGTATTGCTATTGCAAGGCGTGAAAGCTCATTTGCTCCTGACGCGCGATCAAGTGCTAATGCACGAGGTTTAATGCAATTGCTGCCAAGTACCGCTAAGTATGTAAATAAAGGCAGTGTGTCTAATAGTCGGTTATATCAACCTAAAACAAATATTAGGCTAGGTACCAGTTATTTACGTTACTTGAAAAAGAAAAACCATGGTAACGAAATACTTGCTACAGCATCTTATAACGCAGGCTACCATCGTATAAAACGTTGGGTGCCTGATGATGCAATGCCAGCAGAGTTATGGATAGAGCTTATTCCGTATAGAGAAACACGCGATTATGTCAAAAATGTATTTGCTTACAGGCAGGTATATCATACTCGTATGGGCCGAGAGGGTAATTTACTGGCTCCTATACTGGAAATGAAAATAGGCGGTTAGTAAACATAAGTTTAAATAAGGGGGATTGTGCTTACAGTGGGCCATCCCCCTTTTTTGAGCGTAATAGCTATAAGTGGTAGACTCAAAGCAAGTTAAATTTAACAGATGGATTAACAATGGATAAATTAGCCGTTTTATACGCCGAACATATTGCAACACTGCAGCAGCGTACTCGTACAATTTGCGAAAGCGAAGGGTTAGAAGGATTAGTTATTCACTCTGGCCAAGCAAAGCGCCAATTTTTAGACGACATGTATTACCCGTTTAAAGTTAATCCTCACTTTAAAGCTTGGTTACCTGTTATTGATAATCCACATTGCTGGATTGTTGTTAATGGTAGCGACAAACCTAAGCTTATTTTTTATCGTCCTGTTGATTTTTGGCATAAAGTACCTGACGAACCACGTGATTTTTGGGCTGAATATTTTGATATAGAGCTATTGTTACAACCCGATCAGGTTGAAAAGCTACTTCCTTATGACAAAGCAAAGTACGCTTACATGGGCGAATACATAGAAGTAGCTCAAGCACTTGGCTTTAGCATAATGAACCCAGAGCCCGTGCTTAACTATTTACACTTTAATAGAGCATACAAAACGCAGTATGAACTTGAGTGTTTACGTAATGCTAACCGCATAGCGGTTGATGGCCATAAAGCTGCTCGCGACACTTTTTTTAATGGTGGCAGTGAGTTTGATATTCAACAAGCGTACCTTATGGCTACACGCCAAAGCGAAAACGAAATGCCGTATGGTAATATAGTGGCGCTTAACGAAAACTGCGCTATTTTGCATTACACTCATTTTGAGCCAAACGCGCCGCAAACACATAACTCATTTTTAATTGATGCTGGCGCAAACTTTAACGGCTACGCCGCAGATATAACGCGTACTTATGACTTCAAAAAGCAGGGTGAATTTGCTGAGCTAGTTAATACAATGACGACGACGCAAATTGAATTAGGCAAAGGATTAAAGCCAGGTATGCTTTACGGCGACTTACATGTTGAGTGTCATAACCGCATAGCGCAAATTCTTAGCGACTTTAATATAGTTAACTTACCGGCTGCAGATATTGTAGAGCGTAAAATCACCTCTACTTTCTTTCCGCATGGTTTAGGGCATCACCTTGGTTTACAAGTACACGATGTGGGCGGCTTTATGAGTGACGACAAAGGTACTCATCAAGCATCTCCAGAAGGGCATCCATTTTTACGTTGTACACGTATGATAGAGAAAAATCAGGTGTTTACTATTGAACCTGGCTTGTACTTTATTGATTCGTTGTTAGGTGATTTAGCGCAAACCGACAACAAGCAATACATCAACTGGGATAAGGTTGAAGCGTTTAAACCTTATGGCGGTATTCGTATTGAAGATAACATTATTGTGCACGATGATAGTTTAGAAAATATGACGCGCGACTTACACTTAGATTAAGTGATAAGTTAGCAAGAGAAGGGGCCTAATGGCCCCATTTTTTTGGTTAAGTAAAATATGTCAGAATATAAATACCCAGCCGACGCTGTGTTTCACCAAGAAGAAATTAAAAAAAGTACGTTTATTGTGCATATTGCACATACTCCCGATTTAGCCGCAGCTAAAGCTTTTATTAAAAGTATTGAAGATAAATACAGCGATGCTCGGCATAATTGTTGGGCCCATGTGGCAGGTAACCCCGGTGGCAGCCACGTGTATGGTTTTTCAGATGATGGTGAACCCAATGGTACGGCCGGTAAACCAATGTTAAATGTGCTGGTGGGATCAGGGCTAGGTGAAGTTACTGCCGTGGTAACCCGGTATTTTGGAGGAATTAAACTTGGAACTGGCGGGTTAGTGCGAGCTTATGGCGGGTCGTTAAATAATGCATTAGCCAAATTAGACACCGTACTTAAAGTTCCAAGTGTTGAGCTAATTGGCAGCAGTGAATACAGTATGCAAGGCGCAATTGAGCAGCTACTTAAAACGCACTACCAAGTGCTCAACATTGAAAAGCAATTTACTGCTAATATTGATTGGGTGATCACCATTGATAGCCGCCAAGCACAGCAAGCAATTAAAGATATTTTTGATTTAAGTCACGGCGCAGTTGAGTTAACTATTAAAGAGTAATAACCTACACAAGTTGCATACAATGCATATTCATTCTATTTAACCAGGCTAATGCAGTTGAGCCTGAATTTACTAATAATAAAAGCGATTAGCTAAATGCAATTTCGTACCATCATAAAAATTCTTGGGCAACTTGTTGCGCTGTTTAGTATTACCATGGTGCCACCTGCTGTGGTGTCTTTAATTTATAAAGATGGTGGTGGTGTTCCTTTTGTTTTAGCGTTTATTTTCAGTATTATTATTGGCTTAATAGCGTATTACCCAAACCGACATGAAAACGGGGATTTAAAAGCGCGTGAAGGCTTTTTAATTGTGGTTTTGTTTTGGTTGGTACTGGGGGCATTCGCATCCTTGCCTCTTATCTTTCTACAAGAACCTAACTTATCCCTTGCTGATGCGGTGTTTGAAGCCTTTTCGGGTTTAACAACCACAGGCGCTACGGTGCTGACGGGGATTGAATATTTACCTAAGTCAGTGCTGTTTTATCGCCAGCAATTACAGTGGTTTGGCGGTATGGGGATCATTGTATTAGCTGTTGCAATACTGCCCATGCTAGGTGTTGGTGGAATGCAGTTGTATCGTGCTGAAATCCCCGGCCCAGTAAAAGATTCAAAAATGACCCCTCGCATAGCCGATACCGCAAAGCATCTTTGGTATATTTATGTGTCGTTAACCATTGCCTGTATGTTGGCGTATTGGGCGGCAGGGATGGATTGGTTTGATGCCATTTGTCATGCGTTTTCTACCGTCGCCATTGGTGGGTTTTCGACTTATGATGCTTCTATGGGCCATTTCGACAGCCCGGTTATTAACTTTATTTGTGTATTCTTTTTAATCATTGCCGCTATTAACTTCTCCTTGCACTACGCTGCGGTGGCAAGCCGGAACGTGCAGGTCTACATTCGCGACCCCGAGTTTAAAGTATTTTTATGCATTCAATTGGCGCTGGTGGTTATTTGTTTTACTGTGTTGTCGTCGAACGAGATATACGCCAATGGTGATGAAACCCTTGACCAAGCACTATTTCAAGCGGTATCAATGAGTACAACGGCGGGTTTTGCTACCGATAACTTTTCAACATGGCCGCTGTTTTTACCTATTTTATTAATATTTTCGAGCTTTATTGGTGGTTGTGCAGGGTCTACCGGGGGCGGTATGAAAGTGGTGCGCGTGTTTTTACTTTACCTGCAAGGCGTACGTGAGCTAAACCGCCTAGTGCACCCTCGTGCTATTTATTCAATCAAACTTGGCCGTAAAGCATTGCCCGATAAGGTTGTAGAAGCTGTGTGGGGGTTCTTCTCTGCCTATGCTTTAGTATTTATTATTATTATGCTGGCGCTTATGGGTACGGGAATGGATAATATTACGGCGTTTTCGGCCACGGCAGCGTGTTTAAATAACTTAGGCCCAGGGTTGGGTGATGTTGCCTCGCATTATGGTGCAATAACCGACGGCGCTAAATGGTTGCTGACTATTGCAATGGTATTTGGCCGACTAGAAATTTTTACTTTGCTTGTGTTATTTACGCCTACGTTTTGGCGCGGATAAAACACAACGTTTTACTACTATGTTTATGGAATGGATATGCCAGCAACACATGCAGATAAATTAAATAATATACCGGTTGGCAGTTTAGTTGACTTAGAAATATTAACACCCACTAGCAGTAAGCGCGTGAAAACAGAAATGGTAGGCTTGCTTGATGAAAAGTTTATTATTTTAAACTTTCCTACAGCTAAACGTTTACCGGGTGGAAATGATTACTTACGAGATGGCGTCACCGTAGTTGTAAGAGCATTAATAGAGGGTGACGATGGACAAATAATTGCGTTTAGACAGCAAATTAAATCTATTGCATCACACCCCGTTAGGCTGATTTTTATAAACTACCCCAAGCAAGTTCAGCTATTTAGTTTACGTTCGCAAACCCGTATTCCAACTCTATTGCCTGCAAAACTTAAACTCAGTGATGACAAGGTACTCGATGGTGTTATAAAAGATATTTCGCTAACGGGGGCTATGTTTGATGTAAAAACTGACGCAGATCTAGAAAGCATCAAAGACTCACAATGCACTGTGGTATTAGGTAGTAATAGCAAAGGCTTTGAAGGCGAAGTGTGCAGCGTGAAAGATCATAATGCAGGCGTGCGTTGCGGTATTAAGTTATTAGCCAGTAAAGAAGAGATGAAAGCTTTTATGAAAGAGCACTTTATTGACCCCGCTATGATAGAACTCGATGCCGATTAGGTTTTAATGTCGCTATTTTGCAACAAAATAGCGACTTTTTACTTTATGAACGAAAATAAATTACCAACCTCTAAATTATTATTTTTTATTAAATAAAAACAGAGATATAGCATTCAAATTTTTTATATTTTATTTTATTTTTACACCTTGTTCAGTTTAAAACTTCCTGCTCAATACCTAATTACACCTTGATCATTTAAATAACTTCGCTTTGTGGTTTTTTACATTAAACCTAAGCATCTGATTTTTAATAACTTATAGTTTTTAATTAAACCAGCGTTGCTAAATAGCTACAAAAATAATGCTTAAATTTGCACTTTTTTCAGTATTTAACACGTAAGGCACTGAAAAATATAAACTAATAAATATTGGCATTTAAGTTGTAATAGTCTGGTTGTACTAATCGAAAAACGTGATTAACAGTAAGTACCAATCACTCACATACAACTTGAAGGATACATACTATGAAACGCATTAATAAAACATTAGCACTTATCGCACTCGCTTCTTCGTCAGCCGTTTTTGCAGGCTCTGACTTTAATACACTCGATGTAGACGGTAATGGTGCAATTAGCCAAGCCGAAGCATCAGTTGATGCAAAATTAATGAGCATGTTCTCAGAGCTCGATACAGACCAAAATGGTGAGTTATCAAAAGAAGAGTTTTCAAAAGCCTAAATTCAGTAAATGGAATCCTGAGTTGCCAAAGACAACCTAAGTAGGCAAGGGAGCTTACGAAAAAGGATAACAAGGAAGTGAAACCATTTTAAAAGGTAATAAGCCCATTTTTTTGATAGAACATTAAGTATGAAGGATTAAGTTATGAAACATTTAAATAAAGCATTAGCACTTATTGCATTAGCGTCTTCTTCAGCTGCGTTTGCAGCATCAGATTTTGACAGTTTAGATACCGACAGCAGTGGAGCAATTAGCCCAAGTGAAGCGGCAATAGACACCGATTTAATGGCTGAGTTTACAGAGCTAGATACAGATGGTAACGGTGAGCTGTCTAAAGACGAGTTTGCAAAATTTTAAAGTTAACCGGTATTGGTTTAGCTATTTTTCACAGACAGGGATCTTAGAAAAGGATTTCTCATTTTACTAGGAACATCACTATGAAAACATTAAATACAACACTTGCGGTTTTAGTTTTAGCGTCTTCTTCAGCAGCTTATGCAGCGGTAGACTTTGCATCGTTTGATAGCAACAGTGACGGTGTTATCAGCATGGAAGAAGCTCAAGTAAACTCACAA
>NZ_NTLW01000067.1:0-16696 GCF_002632075.1 Pseudoalteromonas sp. ESRF-bin5
TAATTTTTGTTGTGCTGTTTATTAACGCCATAATCGTTATGTGTGTTCAGTGTGCTCATTTTTATTTTCACTCCATTAACAAGTTAAACTGATTCTACATTGTTAATAAGTTGTTTGGGCACAAGGTGATTAGAACGTTCCAAATCATTATATTTATTCAAACTGCACATTCTTCTGAAACAGTATTGATTAAACGCTCAGTCTCACCGCTATTATAAAATATATATAAGGCTTGATTTATGTCATCTAGCACTTCAAGCCAGTTAGGTGTTAGCTTACTTATAGCAAAATACAATGATTTATAATGCAGTGGTTTACCATCTTGCTCAACAGCATTAAGCAGTGCTATTTTTTCACTTTGGTTAAGCTCAGAAAACGTAACTGAATGGGTTAACACCGAAGGATCGCCTATAATAAGATCGACCCGCTTGGCAAAAAGTAATTGCATTAACTGCAAATCGTTTACCGCACTAATAACTTTAAACTCTTCATTATCCATCATGGCATCAAATTCAGGCGTGTTTTGATACCCTCTTACAACACCTATTGTTGAGCCTTTTAATGAGTTTAGATTACCTGTAAAAATACCAGGTGCGTTTTTTCGCTTTAGAAATACAATATTTCCACCTTGAAACGAATTTGAAATACCAAGCAGCTCTCTTCGCATTTTATTTTTAACATAGTCTGAAGGCGCAGTGTCTTCAATAAAGTACTCAGGCATTAAAATATCGGCTTTTCCAAGTTCCACATTACGCACAGCTCTTGCCCAAGGTAAAAATTCTAAATAAACGCTGTAACCCTGACTATTAAGAACAGCAACGGCAAAATGATAGACCCATCCTTTGTTACATAAATCATTACTTATATAAGGCGGCCAATCTAAGGTAACAATATGTAATGTGCGTTTACTATTTGGGGCGCTATATAAAAGCCCCGATTTATAACGCTGCCCTTCTACAGTTTTAAGGCTATTTTTATGAATGAAGGCTACGCTTTGACTCGCGAAACTAAAACAACTAATAAAGGGCAACAAAAAGACTACAATGCGCATAATAAAGCTATCGTCAAACTAATAGTCAGTTAAGTGTAGGCGTTATTTACACTTTTGAAGGAGAAATAAATCTAGAGAATGAAAAATTGGTAGAACGTGAAATTGAATATAGACAGTGTCTAATGCCAACTAGCAGATTTAATTGGCATTACAAAAGTTATAAAGCAGGTTTAACCCATTTCATTTTATTATTGGTATCGCGCGAACTTATTATTGTGTCATCACTGCTTTTAACACCACCTAATTTAGAAAGCCTATCGTAAAGTACTACATTACAGGTTGCAGCTAAGTTCATGCACCCTATAGTAGGAATGTAAACTACTTCATCGCACCACTTTAGTACGTCTTTAGGAACAGAACCATCTTCTGGGCCCAAAACATAAAATGCATTTTCTGGGTGCTTAAATTCAGGGAGCGGTGTAGCCCCTTCAATTAACTCAACGACAACAACGGTTGCCCCTTCAGGTTTTACTTTTTCTAGGCTATCAGTAGAGGTTAATGGAATACGTTCAACCACATTTTTAGTATCGGTATGAAATTTTTGCGCATTCAGGTATCGATTACCCGTAAAATAAACCTGCTTTGCGTCGTAACACCCAGCAGCTCGTAACACACCGCCAACGTTAGTAGGGCTCTTCGGGTTTATTAAACCAATACTCGCTTTTAACTTGCTCATTAATCGCAATCCTTTGTTGGCCACTCAGCAATGTATAAATCAAAATCATCTAATTTTACATTACTGTCTTTGACTGTTTTATCTTTTACTGAAATATTGAGATCATGCATAAGTGTTTTATCGCCGTTATTTAATAACGGGTGCCACGAAGCTAAACCACGCCCTTCATGCAGGCGGCGGTAACTGCAGCTCTGCGGCATAAAGAAAATATCTTTAAGGTTTTCTTTGGTTAGTTTTACGCAAGAAGGGACAAGTGTTTGGCGGTTTTCGTATTCGCTACACCCACAGCTATTATTATCTAAATACTGGCAAACAATATTTGTGAAAATGAGCTGTTCACCTTCTCGTAGCTGATCGGTTGGGGAAAAATCGTCTTCGTCTTCACTATCTATAAACGTATTTAAACAACATTTACCACAGCCATCGCAAATAGCTTCCCATTCATTTTGGCTCATTTCGCTCAAGCTTTTTGTAAGCCAAAACTGTGTATTTGCTAACTGTTGATCAAACATAGTGTTCTCGCGCCCTTTTAAGAGCGCGCATTCTAACGTATTGCACTAAATGGCGCAAAGCGAATACCTCAATTTGATAATCGCTGTGCGCTATTCATTAACGCTGCGATTGCACCCAACGCTTTATTTTTTTCTCCAAAATAGGCATGGGTAATGCGCCATCTATTAGTATTTGCGTATGAAACGCCTTAATATCAAATTGAGAACCTAGCTCTTTTTTACAATAATCGCGAAGTTCTTTAATTTTAAACTCCCCTAATTTGTACGAAAGTGCTTGCCCTGGCCACGCAATATAACGCTCAACCTCTGCCACTACATCGCTTTCAGCCATTGATGAATTAGCAAGCATGTATTGTATACCTTGCTCGCGCGTCCACCCTTTTGCATGAAAACCAGTATCGAGTACTAAACGCATTGCCCGTAATTGCTCGTCAGCCAAACGCCCATACCACATATACGGATCGGTAAATAATCCAAGCTCTTTTCCTAAACTTTCTGCATACAGTGCCCACCCTTCAGCAAAAACCGTATACCCACCAAATTTACGAAAATCAGGTAAGCCGTCTATTTCTTGCTGAAGAGCGATTTGAAAATGATGACCAGGTGCCGCTTCATGAATCGAGAGTGTTTCGAGTAAAAACTTAGGTTGTGCTTTTAAATTAAAGGTATTGATATAAAAAATACCCGGACGAGAACCATCTGGTGCAGGGGCTGCATAAGAAGCACCCGCCGCAGACTGAGCACGATAAGCTTCTACTGGTTTTACAATGTAAGGCGCTTTAGGAGCCACATCAAATAACTGCGGTACTTTGGCATCAATTTTTTTCTTCACATTTTCGTACGCTTCAATAAGCTCATCAGCGGTATTAAAGTAGAACTCATCTGAATCACGTAAGTGAGTAAAAAATGCAGGCAAATCGCCGTCAAAGCCAACGGTGTGTTTTACCTTTTTCATTTCGCTCAAAATACGCGATACTTCACTTAAACCAATATTGTGAATTTCGTCAGCAGATAAGTTAAGCGTTGTGTTTTTCTTTATTTGGTATTCGTACCAAGCTTTACCATTAGTAAAATCACTGTAGCCTACTGACACACGACTACTAGGTATATAATCGTTAATTAAAAATGTGTGCATGCTTTGATAAGCCGGCACTAATTGCTTCATGATTAAATCGAGGTATTGCGCTGTTATTTCTTGTTTTTGCTCAGCTGTAAACGAATTTGGTAAGTTTTTTATAGGTCCCCAAAACAGTGAGTCTTCAGCCTTACTTACAACATGCGCACTAAATTGTGGGGCTAACTTTTTTGCAAGTGGCAAAGGTAAAACAATATTTTGTTTTATACCTTCAGCCATAGAAAGCTCAACACTTTTAAGCCATTTGATATAGCCATCGCTACGTTTTAAAAAATTATCGTAATCCTGTACTGTTTTAAAAGGTTGTGCACTTTGCCCAGAGCCAAATCCAGCAAACACATTATGTGCTCCCGACATTTGATTAATAGGCAGAAAGTAGCTTGGAAACTGCATCCCCTCTAGGTTAAGTGCAAGGTCACGTTTTAAAATCTCATAACTTAATAGCGCTTGCCCTGTTAATTGTTGTGAATCAATGTAAGCAAGGCGTTGTTGATACTTTTTATAAAAAACCGCCTTTTTGTTACGATTTGTCGCTGAAATTTCAGGCGTGAACTGATCATTAAATTCATTTTTACCGCTATATGTTGCCCTGATTGGCGAAAATGCAAGCGACTCGTTGTAGTATTGATCAACAAGCACGTCTAATTGCTGCTCGGCCGATAATTCTGAAACCACAGCATTTATAGATGATGAAACCGGTTTACTATTATTTTGTTGAGACGTTGTGCTACTACAGCCCATTAGCGCACCGATCACTGAAGAAGCGACCAGTGCTAATTTTAATAATTTCATATTAATCCTTATAAAAAACTCAGCTCGATTATGAGCTTTAAATTAAGCTAAATAAAGTAGTAACTTAGTCGTTATTTTATTGCACTTTTACTTGAGCTTGGTAAAGTCAAAACAACGTAACTTTCATATAAAAGAATTAAAAAGTGAAAAAGCACCTATTATCAGCCTCAATAGCCATATTATGTTTGAGCAGTCTACCTGCCCAGGCAGTCACCTACATTTCTGCAAAAGCCATGTTAGATGTAGAGAATGGCACACTCATTCAATCGCCATTAATTACTATTGATGATGGTGTGATCACCTCAATAGAACGTAATAAAAAGCCGAAACTAGGTAAAAATGATGAATTTATTAACCTGCCACAGTTAACACTAGTCCCTGGATTGATGGACATGCATGTACACTTAACGAGTGATCCTACTGTTTCTCGAAGTGAGCGCTTGGGTCAATCAATCCCACGCATGGCAGTTAAATCGGCTTATTTTGCTAAAAAGACCCTTGAAGCAGGTTTTACTACCGTAAGAAATGTGGGCGCAGATGGTTATAGCGTTATTGCGGTGCGAGACGGTATTAATGCGGGTGACATTATAGGCCCACGAATTTGGGCTGCAGGTCCTTCACTGGGTATAACTGGCGGGCACTGTGACAATAACCGTTTACCGCCTGAGCTAAAATATACCTCAACAGGTGTAGCAGACGGGCCATGGGCGGTTAGAACAAAAGTACGTGAAAATATAAAGTACGGTGCAAACGCTATAAAGTTTTGTGCTACAGGTGGTGTTTTTTCAAAGGGTACCAAAGTAGGTGTACAACAATATTCGCTTGAAGAAATGAAAGCCATTGTTGAAGAAGCTCACATGCGCGACCTGCCCGTTGCAGCGCATGCACACGGCACAAGCGGCATAAAAACAGCCATCATTGCAGGTGTTGACAGCGTAGAACACGCAAGCTTTTTAGACGATGAAGCCATAGCCCTGGCTAAAAAACATGGCACTTGGCTTTCTATGGATATATACAACACAGAATACACATTAAGCTTTGGCGAACAAAATGGTGTAGACGAAGAAAACCTAAACAAAGAACGCCAAGTTTCTAAAAAACAAAGAAATAGCTTTAGCCGAGCTGTAAAAGCTGGTGTGAACATGGTATTTGGAACTGACGCTGCCATCTACCCACATGGTGATAATGCAAAGCAATTTTCACGTATGGTTGAATTTGGCATGACTGAACTGCAAGCCATTCAATCAGCTACCATTAACAGCGCTAAACTGCTGAAAATGCATAACAAATTAGGGCAAATAAAAACGGGATATGCCGCCGATATTATTGCTGTTGAAGGAAACCCATTAAAAAACATTTCAACATTAGAGCAAATACCGTTTGTGATGAAAGCAGGTATTGTTTATAAAACTGAAAAATAATATTTAAACAAAGGCTGGCCATTAAGGTCAGCCTTTTTGTTGAAATTAATCGCAACCTTACACGTTAATAGAATTCTTAATAAATATTTGGTAAGCCATAAAATTCCAATACTGAAAAAACATCCGCTACATTTACCATCGCCACGTATAACTTTATTGCTCAAAGCAACTGTCTATATTTTACATTGATACAAAACTCACTTTATTTTTACCCGTTTCCTTCGCTACATATAGCTGTTTATCTGCTTCTTTTATTAGTAAATTTAAATCGGTATTACGATCATTTACGAGCTCAACAGCTCCCATTGAAAATGTAATGTTAGATAGGTCACCTATCTTAACCTCAGATAATTTATTAGAGAGGCGGTTAAATAGATTTTTTGCATCTTCAACAGAGGTTGCAGGCATTATAAATAGCCACTCTTCTCCACCCCAACGGCCAAACTGGTCTTTCGCTCTTATATTATCAGAGGCAATATTTGCAAATGTTTTCAATACAATATCACCTACATCATGTCCGTAAATATCATTAACCGATTTAAAATTATCTAAATCAGCTAATAGTATTGTCAAACTGTGACCCTCACGTTGAGCGATTGCTAATTCCTGGAATGCTTTAAGAGTAATTGCACGTCTATTCCACACACCTGTGAGGGAATCAATCATTGCTAGTTTTTGTAATTCATTTTTAGACTTTTGGCTTCGGTAAATAATAATAGAAAGCAAAAGCACTGCAACAGACAAGGTAACGACAAACAATATTAAAATATGATTTTTTTGCTTTTCATTTTCCTTTTCTAACTCTATTAATTGAAGAGATTGTTTTAGCATTTTGCTTGCAGTCTTTTGCTCTTCCACTTTATATTCTAGAAGGAGTTCATCTAATTTTTTTTGTGTATTATCATCTTTAGCAATTAAACTAAGGTAATACTCATCTTTATATTTAAGCGCATCTTCATAACGCTCTTGTGACTCACTAAGTTCAAAAAGCCATCCGTATAACTGCTTTCTCTGGTAGCCATCTAAAGAAGCGCCATGGTCATTAATAAGTTTTTTAATAATTGACTCAACTTTTGCAGCTTCTCCATAACGTTTCAATAATTCGATATATAGCATAGAGCCGTCTATAACTGTTCTAGTAACACCAAACTCTAAAAGTATTTCAATTGCTTCCTGTAAAGCCGATAAGTTTTTTTGCTTTTCTTCTACTTCTAAATACCCCCAAAATAGCAATACTTCAGCTTTGGTTACACTCGGTTGCACAGAATCAAGCATGTTCATCCATTTATCTTTTTTTCTTTTAAACTCACTCACGCTATCGGTATTTGAATTAGGAAATGCTTCGCCACCTTTTCTAAAGTTCACATACAATTTTAATTCAGGGTCGCCAATTTCATTTGCTTTAATTTCAGCTTTTTCAAAATAGCTACTTTTTTCTTTTTCTAAACTAGACTTAGCATTATTGAAGTAGCCCCCAATGAGAGAAAGCGCTCTTACCTCAATAGAGTTTTTAGGCTGACCTATAAAATAGGATTTGTATTCACTTAATAATGAAACTGCTTTGTCTGGTTTTGCATCCCAAAACCAACTTTGAGCCAAGACATATAAATGCCATGCAAAACGAGGGTTATCTTTATCTAAAATCTGTGAGGCTGTTATCTTATCTCTAATTAGCTCTATGTTACTTCTATCATTTTCTGCATCAGCAATCGTCAGCCCACTAAACAAAAGATGAGTTTCAATATTATTGTCCGCACAACGAAGCTTTAAATATTCATTTATTGATTTCAACTTTTTAACATTTAGAGTCTCAATTGAACTATATAAATTTGAAATAACAGCGTCATAATTTTCACAACGATTATCTTGTGCATTAACATAAGATGAAGTGAAGGCCACAACGAAGAAAGTGAGGATAGTTAACTGTTTAAAGTTCATTATTAATGTCTGATGATTAAGTTGAGTGACCGACTATGATTAAGGTTATCAGAAAGAATTAAAGTTACTACATATACACATAAAAATTTATGAAGTTTTAAATATAATTTTATTTTACTAAGCATCAAGACTTCATTGGCCCAATTGCCATACTGAAAGCCTATTAAACAGCATAACGTTAGTTCATAACACACCAAACAGAGGTTAAAAAAGGTATGTGGCGACTAGTAGCCACATACCTTTCTTAGCAATTCATCTAATTGCTTGCCAAAAAACTCCATTGGTATTGCACAACTAGATTACTCACTAAATATTAGACTTTAATGTTAAAAGCTCACCCCCCTTTTTATATTTGTTTAAATAACCAGCAAACAGTGTCATATAATATAGAATTATTGAACTTTTAGTATATTTTGCAAATAATAATCATTACTATTACTGTAAATTAATAAATACGAATGATTATCATAATGAAACAATTTAATTGCTCACTCCTCACCCTTGCTTGTTTAAATGCACAAGCCGCTTTAGCATCAACCACTGCAGAACAAGATATTGAACACATAAGTGTTTATCAAAAACAAAATCAAGTTGTTATGAGTTCGGGCCTTGCCACAAAGTCAGATATGTCCTTAATGGAAACCCCTGCTCCTGTTGTTATTATTGATCGTGAATTAATTGAATCACAGGGCGTAGACCGCCTACAAGATCTTGTCCGTAATGTGAGTGGTTTAACCCAAGCGGGTAATAATTATGGCATTGGCGATAACCTGGTTATTCGTGGTCTTGACGCCAATTACACTTATGATGGTATGTATGGGGGAGCTGGACTTGGAAACACCTTTAATCCAACTCGCTCATTAACCAATGTTGAGTCGGTTGAAGTGTTAAAAGGCCCAGCTACAGGTTTATATGGTATTGGTAGCGCTGGTGGTGTAATTAATTTAATTGAAAAAAAACCTGAATTTGAAGAAAAGCATAAAATCGCTTTAGAGCTTGGTCAATGGGACAGCTACTCTCTTGCGTTTGACAGCACAAATGCACTTAGCGAGAACTTAGCGTATCGCGTAATGGCTAAAACAGCATCAAGCGATGGCTTTCGTGATTTAAAAGAAGAGCGTGATGAAATTTATACATCACTTAAGTATGTGTTAAACGATAAACAAGACGTTATGCTCTCTGCTGCCTATATTAAGGATTCAATTGCTGTTGACTCAATTGGCCACCCTATTCGCATATACAACGCAGAGACAGCGAATGGCTTAACTGCTGGTGAAGTTACCGCTGCAGACTTAGTAAACGATCCGACAGGCAGTGGCTTACAACTGACAAGTGAACAGCAATTACAATTAGCGAACTCTCTTTCTGCAACAGATGGTTTAACACCCTATGACTTTGGTACCAATGGGATTATTTCACCAATGGCCGATGATAATGAAGGTGAAGAATTACGATTTAAGCTTACGCATAATTACTTTATTACTGATGACTTATTCTTAAACCAGCAACTACAGTACCGTAATTACACATCAAGCTTTGCTCGTCAAACAGGGGCTTTTAATTACGTGTACTCAACTCGCAGTGGCGTTATTAATCAAGACCCTCGTGCTCCTTTAGTTGAAAATGATGTACTTTATCCATTTGCAGCTAGGCGCCAAGAGTATCGCCAAGTAGAAGCAGATGAAAAATCATGGCAGTACTTTTTAGATTTAAGATACGACTTTGAGATAGGCGATATTGATAACGAACTCTTAGTTAATGCAAATTATGAAGACCGAGATATTGGTTTCAAACAATACTCTATTTATGACAGCGATAAAGTAATTTACGACACCGATGGTAATGTGCTTTATCAAGGTGCTTTACCCTATATCTATGACATGAGGCAACCAAATTGGCCAATCGGTGGCTTTGACGATTACGACCCACTAAAAACGAGTGATTATAATAAAAAGGTTAAAGCATGGGGAATGGGCGTTCAGCATGTAGGTTATATTAATGACACACTGACTACACGTATAGGAGTCGCCTAAAACCGTATTAAGCAGAGCTACGAACATAATGGTGTAGATGAACGTTACAGTTCAAGCCGTGCAGAGCCAACCCCTGAGGCAAACATATCTGATTCAGGTTTAACCTATAATTTAGGTGCTACTTATCAGCCTACTGAAGATTTTTCTGTGTTTGTTAATCACTCTAAAGGCCGAACCGCATACAGTGTATTAGGCTCTGTTGCTGGTAACGAAGCAGATAGAGAAGACTCAGAATCAATAAGTAATGACTTAGGCTTTAGGTATAAAGCATTTGACGACCAGCTACTAGCTACTTTAGTTGTGTTTGAAAGCGCTCGTACAAATCTTGAATACAGTAACCCACTGTATGAAGCTGGTGTGTCTGGCCCTGATATAGTAGAAAGCTACTTTGATGGCGAAGAGCAAACCAAAGGCGTTGAGCTTGATTTAAATGCGTATTTAAATGAGCAGTGGAAAATAAATGTTAACGGCGTATATCAAGACGCGCGTGATAAATCTAACCCCAATAGTAGCGCTTACGACACTCGTCAAAAAGGGGTGCCTTATGTAACTGCAAGCACATGGGTTACTTACTATGCAAACATATTTAATTTACCCGAGTCAGTTAATATTAGCGGGGGTATTACTTACGTTGATAACAGAAGTACTAACTCAAGTTCATTTAGTATTCCTGATGGCTATGTACCTGGCTACACTGTGTACGATGCTGCAATTTCGTATACAACTAAACAGTGGAACATGCAGCTTAATTTAAACAACCTATTTAACAAACAGTATTATTCTAAGGCGATGTTTTTAGGCGGTATGCCTGGTGAAGAGCGTAATGCAAAATTAAGTTTTAGTTACACACTTTAGCAGTTAAAATTTATGGGTGTTTGTATTTACAAGCGCCCTTAATATTTAAAACTATGCATAAAATGGCTTAAATTGTATTTAAGCCAAACTAAGATTATTTTAGTGCACTTAATGCCTTGCTATCGCAAATCAACATGCTAGCATTTAATTTCTGAAATTACTGAAAGTTAATGATATGACTTTATCTGAAAAGAATTTTACCTTTGTGATGCATTGTGGCGAAATGGGCAGCCGTTGGGGGTTTAACCGTACAATAGGCCAAATGTGTGGTTTACTAATCATTACTAAAAACCCGATGACAGCGAATGAAATTGCCGACTCACTAAGTATCTCGCGTGGTAATGTGAGTATGGGCATAAAAGAGCTGCAATCTTGGCAATTAATTAAAGTTCAGCACATTCCTGGTGATCGTAAAGAGTATTATGCCCCTGCAGGCGATATTTGGGATATGGCGAATCGAGTATTTGAAGAGCGAAAAAAACGTGAAATCGATCCAACGCTCAGCCTTTTGCGAGATAACTTACTCGACGAAGCGAATAACGAAGAAGAAGTGTATGCCCAAAAGCAAATGGAAGAAATTCACAACCTACTTGAAACGGTCACTAAATGGTCGTCTGAGTTACAGCGTTTGACTCCCGAGCAGCTCAACAAACTTATGAAACTGGGATCAGGAATTGGCAAGGTCATCGATTTAAAAGACAAAATTTTTAAAAAAGAATAAAGCCGCATTTTGCGGCTTTATTTTTTATTGAACTATATTTTTGGGTATCCGATTCTATCAGACAAATAACCCACACTCGTTGCAAAGTAATAAGAGCGGTTCCAATGCATTAACACTTTGTAATTATCATAGGCCAAAAACATACGGCCGTTGATATCATCGGGCATAACCAGTGCTGCTCGTACATCAACGTTAGGCAACGCAGTACCGTCTGCTCTTCTCACCCCTAAAGCCTGCCACTCATCGAGTGAACGCTCAGAATCATTCCAATACTCAAGCCATTGTTTTCGTGTTTTAGTACCACGAACTAAAATATATTTATTGTCAAAGTTATCAGGAAGCATAACTTGACGACCCCAAGTTAATGAGTCGTTCCACCCTTCTTGCTTTAAATAATTAGCAATTGAAGCAAACGCATCTTCTTTTGTAGTCCAAATATCTTTGCGACCATCATTGTTATAATCAATTGCATAAGCATTAAAAGACGTTGGCATAAATTGAGTTTGCCCCATAGCCCCAGCCCAAGAACCTTTAAACTTATCTAAGGTAATATGACCCGATTTTAAAATGTCTAAAGCCGCCCACAACTGACGTTTATAAAGTGCTTCACGGCGGCCATCAAAGGCAAGTGTCACTAATGACGAAATAACATTGTGACCGCCTTGAATAGTACCAAAGTTACTTTCAAGACCCCATAAAGCGACTATAAAGCGTGCTTGTACGCCAAACTCTTTAGCTACTTGCTCAAGAATATCTTTGTTCTCAGCATAAAGTTTACGAGCACGGTCAATTTTCCATTGTGGGACACGTTTTGGTAAATAGGTCTCGAGTGTTTCTTTCACTTCAGGCTGGTTTTTATCAGCTGATACCACTTTCTCTTTATAAGTCGCAGTCGCAAATGCACTATCAATTAACGACGTCTCGTAGCCTTTTGCGATTGCTTCTTTTTTTAGGTTTACTAAGTAATCTTTAAATTCGGCTTGTGTTTTGGCAACAACTGACGAACTCAAGCATAAACCACATAATACAACTGCCAGTTTTTTAATCACGATCGGCTCCATTTTGTTTTCTTAGTTCAGTAAGCAAATTATCTTCCGGTGGTGGAAGTTGTAAATAGTATCCTTGATCGGTTAATGCACCCTTAACGGTTTCCAAATCCGCACCACCTAGGTGCTCACGTTTAGCTAAGTTGATGAGCATCACATATTGAGGTTTGCCAAACATAGCCATTAGAGGTTCTGGAACTTTGCTAAAATCATCTCTTTTTTCAACAAATAAGAAGGTATCCGTCTTTTTCTTACTTTTATATACCGCAGTTAACATTATGACCCTATAAATTCTTGCACAACAATGCTGCACACTATACCATGAGAGTAATAATAAGTTAGAAAATTTAGATTAGAAATTTTGATTAAGGCCTTATTCAGCCTGTGTTTATCTAATTATAATTTCTTATCATACAATTCAATTGAGCGTGTATGTCGGACCAAATTTTTGAGTTAAAAGGGAATCTTTTTACGTTATCAGTTTTACATCTTTATAGTGCTGATATAAACCTTTTAGCAGAACAATTGTACGTAAAAATAGCCCAAGCCCCTCGTTTTTTTGAAGGAGCCCCTATTGTTGTCAATTTAGAAGAAGTAAAAAGCAGTTCTTTAAACTTTGTTCATTTAAAGTCACTTATCGAACGAATGAGCTTCAACGCAGTGGGTGTATGCAATGGCTCTGATGGGCAGCATGCAAATGCCAAAAAAGCTGGCTTTTCAGTATTAAATTATTCGCAAGACGTAAAAGCAGAGCCCGTTGAAAAGCAACCTAACACGTCAATTGTCGAAAAAAATATTATACTTCCAGCACAAATAATTAACGGTACTGTACGCTCGGGTCAACAGGTGTATGCAAAAGACCGCGACCTTATTGTATTAGGCGCTGTTAGTCATGGTGCAGAAGTAATAGCAGATGGCAACGTACATATTTACGGAACCCTTCGTGGTCGCGCAATAGCGGGCGCAAAAGGATTAGAAAACGCACATATATTTTGCCAAAAGCTAGAAGCAGAACTTGTTTCCATAAATGGCAACTACTGGATCAGTGACTCTCTACAAGGTGAGTTTTGGGGCAGTGCAGTGCAAATACAACAAAAAAATGAATCATTAGAAATTTCAGCTTTGGTTAAAGGATAAATCTCATGGCAAAAGTAATTGTCGTTACCTCGGGTAAAGGTGGTGTTGGTAAAACAACATCAAGTGCCGCAATAGGCACAGGCTTAGCATTAAAAGGCTACAAAACGGTTATTATCGATTTTGACATCGGTTTACGTAACCTTGATTTAATTATGGGGTGCGAGCGCCGCGTTGTTTATGACTTTGTAAACGTCATAAACGGTGAAGCAAACCTAAACCAAGCACTTATCAAAGACAAACGTGTTGAGAAGTTATTTTTACTGCCAGCATCGCAAACGCGTGATAAAGATGCACTAACTCGTGATGGTGTAGAACGCGTTTTAAACGAGCTAAAAGAAGACTTTGATTATATTGTATGTGATTCACCAGCAGGAATTGAAGCGGGTGCGATGATGGCAATGTATTTTGCTGATGAAGCGATTGTAACCACCAATCCAGAAGTGTCATCTGTACGAGATTCTGACCGTATTTTAGGTATTTTGCATAGCAAATCTAAACGCGCTGAAGAAGGCCTTGAAAATATCAAAGAACACCTATTATTAACGCGCTACAACCCTGAGCGTGTTGCTAAAGGTGAAATGCTTTCGGTAGAAGATGTACAAGACATATTAGCTATCGATTTGTTAGGTGTTATTCCTGAGTCACAAGCAGTATTGAGTGCATCAAATTCAGGTCAACCGGTAATATTGGATGGCGAATCAGATGCTGGTCAAGCATATGCCGATGCCATAAACCGCTTACTTGGTGAAACCGTCGATTTTCGCTTCTTAGATGTAGAGAAAAAAGGCATTTTTAAACGGATTTTTGGAGGTTAATGTGTCGTTACTTGACTATTTCCGCTCAGAAAAGAAAAACAGTGCGTCTCTTGCAAAAGAGCGATTGCAAATCATTGTCGCACACGAACGTTCTCAGCGTGGAACACCTGAATACCTACCACAATTAAAACAAGATATTTTGGATGTAATTCGAAAATATGTGAACGTTAATAGTGATGCAGTGCAGGTACAATTTGATCAGAATGAAGACGACTTAGCTGTATTAGAGCTAAACGTAACTTTACCTGACGAAGAAAAGAAATAATTGAAGAATGGGCGCGTTAAGCGCCCTCTTTATAACTAACAACTACTAAAAGATTAACTTTTTAGGTATCCCACTCTTTTAGTGCCTCTTTAATAAAGCTATAACGCCAAGAGCTCAATAAATCTGGCTTTATATGTGTCATTTTTTGCTCTGCCGTCAACTTCCAATTCCAGCTAATCAATTGATTTACTTGTTTTTTAGATGCTAAAACATCCTCAGGGATATTATTAGCTTTAGCAACTTTCGTTATTTTTTGCTTAATATCTTTTGCCGTTTGTTTATAATTAGGAAAATCTATTAAACGCTTCAACACTTGCGGGTGCTCGTCAACGGCAATTGCTTTAGCTTTTTCTATACACTTTAAAATCTCAACCCCTGAGCGATTAACTTCAATCGATTCTACACCCGGTATTTGACGCAATGAATTTAAACTAGATGGCCCTCGCTTAGCGATTTCGGTCATGTTATGTTCTTTCAACACAAAATTAAGAGCACGGTTTTTACGTATTGCTTTATTACGGCGCCATATAGCTAGCTCTTTTAATACAGCTAATTCATGTGGTTTTAACTGCCAAGCATTTTTAATATCTTTATAGAGCAATTCATCCGGTGTTTGAAAAGCTCGCTTATTAGCAATTAATTCGCTCTCATCCAACACAATCTCAAACAAGTCAGCTTTGTTGATGCGATCGATAATTAATTCAAAGCACGGTAATAAATGAAATGTATCAGCGGCAGCATAATCAAGTTGCTTAGTAGTTAGCGGTCGTTGTAGCCAATTGGTACGTGATTCGCTTTTATCTATTTCAATACCTAGGAGTGTTTTAACCATAAGGGCAAACCCCATACAGTTTCCTTCACCAAGCAATTGCAAAGCAAATTGAGTATCAAACAATGGTGCAGGAACAAACCCAGCATATTTTTGAAATACTTCAATGTCTTCAGATGGTGAATGAAGCACTTTTAAAACTGCGGGGTCTTTTAAAACCTGCCAAAAATCAAATAACGAAAGCTCAGCTAAAGGATCGATAAGTGCTAAATGCTCACCGTCAAAAACCTGAATCAGTGCAACTTCTGGATACAAAGTGCGACGACGCATAAACTCGGTATCAATAGCTAATATAGGCTTATTTTGGATCTGCTCAACAAAGGTATTAAGCTGAACTTGTGTTTGAATTAATTGATATTGCACTTAGTCTCCTACAATAAAAAAGCCGGCTAATGCCGGCTTTTTTATAGTTTTCTAATCTTTCAAGGCTCGTCTGAGTATTTTACCTACGTTTGTTTTAGGTAACTCATCCCTAAACTCAACGAGTTTTGGAACCTTGTAATTAGTTAAATTATCACGACAATGGTTTATTATATCTTTTTCAGTTAAAGAAGGGTCTTTTTTAACAACAAAAACTTTAACTTGTTCACCGCTGACATCATGAGGAATACCAACAGCCGCCACTTCAAGCACACCGTCGTGCATTGCAACAACTTCTTCAATCTCATTTGGGAAAACGTTAAAGCCAGATACTATGATCATGTCTTTTTTACGATCTACTACATAGAAGAAGCCTTCATCGTCATATGTAGCAATGTCACCTGTTGCAAACCAACCGTCTTGTAAACATTCGGCTGTGGCATCTGGACGCTTGTAATAGCCAAGCATAACCTGAGGGCCTTTAACGCATAATTCGCCAGGCTCACCTTTAGCCGCCTCTTCACCATTCTCAAGCATTAGCTTAATGTCAGTATTTGGTGCAGGTAAACCAATAGAACCGTTATAAGACTCTAAGTCGTAAGGGCTAATTGTAACAAGTGGAGCACATTCAGTAAGGCCGTAGCCTTCCATCAGTTTTGACCCCGTCACTTTTTGCCACTTTTCAGCAACAGGACGTTGAACCGCCATACCACCACCTAACGACATTTTTAGGTGGCTAAAATCAAGTTCATCAAAACCTGGGGTGTTTAGTAAACCATTAAATAATGTGTTAACACCGGTGATTGCTGTAAATTTAGTTTTGCTTAACTCTTTTACAAAACCCGGCATATCACGCGGATTAGTAATCAATAAGTTTAAACCACCATATTTCATGAACGTTAAGCAGTTAGCCGTAAGTGCAAAGATATGGTAAAGCGGAAGTGCAGTAACAACCACTTCTGTTCCACGGTTTAGTACCTTATCTAAACAACCAGACACCTGCTCAAGGTTACCCACCATATTACCATGGCTCAACATAGCACCTTTAGATACACCGGTCGTACCGCCTGTGTATTGTAAAAATGCTAGGTCAGATAAATTTAATTCAGG
>NZ_NTLW01000123.1:0-9805 GCF_002632075.1 Pseudoalteromonas sp. ESRF-bin5
CTAAAAGCCATTGCAGAAAAAGCCACTTCAAGACCAATGTCATCGTGGTTTAAAACGACTTCATTCAGAGGTTGCCTTAAATCGCGAGATAACTCTCGAGACATTAAATTTACCCGCGTTATATTTACATGCTCTATAAGCGGCTTATAACTTTGGTTTTCCATTGGATGAAAATACGTTATTCCTTTTAACCCCCCATATACAATGCGGCCATCGTTAAGCTGCGCCATTGCTGAGCTATTAAATTCAGCCGATAAAAGCCCCTCGGCTGTACTAAACTGCTGAAAGTGGAGCGTTTCTGGATTTAAACGCCAAATACCTTTATGGCTACTCATCCAAATCATACCGTCGTCGTCAAGCACCATACTATAAAGTAATGTACCTAGTTTATTCTTATCAAGATCAATAGTATGAAGGTGTTCATACGTTGATGAATCAATACCAATTAAGCCAAAGTTAGAAAGAGAGATCCACAACACGTTGTTATTATCAATTACGTATGAAAGCACACTAATTGCAACGTTTTCATGTTGTTTGGGTACTTTATAAATCATTTCTAACGCTAAGTTGTTAGGGTTTAATTGATATAAAATACCGGCATTAAAAAAGAGTGGCCAGTCAGGTTTATTTGGTAAAGCGGGTAAAAAACCATGCGCTAAAAAAGGGTTAAATTGTGCCAATTCACCGCCCAATCGTGTCACAATTTTGGTGTCTATATTATAAACAAACGCGCCATGGTCACGATGCATAAAATATAAATCGCCATTTGGCATTAAAGCAACACCGTGTACCCACCCTGAGATATGATCTTGGTTTGCCACATTTTTTGTTTTAGGTTCAGTGACTTGATACGTATTTGGATCAAAAATATACAAGCCTCGATTTGTATTAAGCCAAAGCATATTTTTATAGGGCATAATTTGCCAAACACTAAACTCGCGTGTGTAAGCGTCAGCTTTATAATCTTTTAAATATACTTTGCTGGTATTGGTTTTTAAATCAACCTCAGTTAAGCCATTATTGGTTGCAAGCCAGAGCTTTTCGTTAAATTCGGTTATTCCCCATATTGAATGGTGAGATAAACCTGCGCCACCCAGCACACTGCCATCAACATTGTTAAAATGATACGTATCTTTTGATAGATAAAAGGCACCATCACTTTTTGTGGCCACCCATACGCCACCAGACTTATCTTTGGCCATATCAATAATGCTGGTGTCGGCTAAGGTATATTTACTTTGAGTGATTCGTGTATTTTTTATTAACTCACCACTATTTAAATCAAATTTGAATAACCCTTTGTCTGTCGCAAGATCGATTTCACCTTGGTTGTACTCTATTTTCCACACATTTAGGTCGGCAAGTAATACTTTATTTTTGAATGCAATGTCGGGACGTTCAAACATGCTTGGTAAATCACTAATATCAACCTGATACATACCTTTAACCGCACCGACTAATAACTGGTTATTTTCACCCAGCTCAAACGACTTAACATTATTTTGGTAAACATGCGCCGCCTCACCTTTTAAATGCTGTAATGGACGAGTTAGATCATTAGCAATATCATGAACGTAAGCACCGTGAGAGGTCGCTATAAAAATGTAACCGTTATAATGAAACAAGCTTCTTACTAATGTATTTTTGTATTCTTTAGGCAGCTCAAAAACAGATTCAATCACACCGCTTTGAATATCGAGCTTCGCAAAATCTCGATCTCGTCCAATCCACAGTGTTTTAGAATCAGCCGCTAGCATGGTAAATACTGATTGATTAAAAATTTGCTCTTCGTTGCTTGGAGGACTTAAAAATTGCTTGTAAGTATCTGTGGCTGGATCATATCTAAAAAGACCCTCGAGTAATGAGGCAATCCAAATATAACCGTCTACGTCTTGGTATATTCTGTCAATAATTGCTTCTTCTAGCTCTCCATTTGGGCCATTAATCGGGGTTACTTGATACCCATCGTAACGGTTTAATCCCCCTTCGGTAGAAAGCCACAAATACCCGTTGTTATCGATGAGTATGGTATTAACGTAGCTTTGTGATAGGCCTTCACTGGGTGATAAACGCTTAACTTGTGCACCAGCCTGGCAACTCACTATAGTTATTAAAACTAAGCAGCAACTTAAAATCCAATTAACGCCCTTACTCATGGTCATTCCATATGGTTTTTTATTTTTATGGGTACTCTAGTGCGACAATATTGCGGTGCTTATACATATCAAAAAGTACGTGTAGATCAGCAGTATATGTTAACACTTGGTTAAAACCAATACTGAGGTATAAATCGACTATGTTTTTAAATGCAAAGGTATAAACATGCATGTGTTGATGCTTCAAAAGATCAGTTATTAATTGCTTTGCTAGCCCTTTTGAGCGATGTTCTTTAGCAACATAAACCGTGGATAAAAACAAAAAATTGGATTTATGTTGCACCCTACATGCAGCCACTATTTGCTCATCTAAGTATATAACCCATACTTGATCTTGCTTATTAGCGCGCCCGCTAGCCCCATGTAGTTTGTAAAATTTATTTACTAAGGGTGTTTTTACTTTATCTAATAATTGGGTGGTATACATTTTAACTAAGCATTAGTGCCAAATATTGCTCAAATTTTTGTTTTAATATCGTTTGCTCTGCTACTGGACGGCTATGGATTGTATTATAAACTTGCTCGCGTGTTTTTTTATTACGCTTAATTTGGTATGCCCAAAATGAGGCTTCATAGTCGAGCTGGATTTGGTACTTATCTTCACGTGGTAATAAACATAGGTTAAAACTCACAGGATTTCCTCATTCTTTATATGGCTTAGGGTGTAATACATAGCTTGCAGTGCTGGGCAAAAAGCAAGCACCTTGCTATTATACGCCTCTTATTAATTTATCTCAGCAGTAATTGGAAATGATAATGCAAAGCCGCTTTAGTGTATTGTTTCTATTAACGTGTTTTATGTTGAGCACGGCATGTTTTAGCAATCAAAACACGCTCACATTTAACCGCCCTGATAACGTACCGCAAGCAAATTATGTTCTTGAGCTTCTTACACTCGCCTACAAGGACATAGGCTACGAAATACACCTTATCGATTTTAATCCCCAAAATGCTCTTCGCGCTGCTAATAATGGCACACTAGACGGACAGTTGGGTCGAGACAACAGTATAGAGGTAGATTTTCCTAATTTGCTGCCTGTTAACTACCCATTGTTCAAGTTTAAATTAATACTGTATAAAAACTGCCAGCAAAGCATATTAAACCGGCTCGATAACGTCGCTATTTTAGCTGATTGCCCCATACAAGCACAGTACATAAAAAATACGCAATTTGATGGTAATGTAATTGAAGTAAAAAATATAAGTACGCAACTAAACCTGCTTACTCAAGAAAAAGTAAAAGGTATATTGCTACTCGATTTTGCATCTGACAGTCTACCAATCCAGCATCCTGATGTTTGCTACCAAAAAGAGACACTACGTGTAACACCTGTTTATCATTACTTAAACAAACAAAATGCGCACCTAATTGAAGGCTTAGAAGCGGCACTCAATAAACTTCATAACAATGGCACGGCTTATGCGCTTAAAGCTAAATACAATATGTATGATTAAAAATCGAATCCGTGCTGCTTTGCCGTGTTAGTTGCACTTTCAGCTTGCTGTTTTTTGAGAAGATATCGCTTGTAGCGCTGCTGGCATAGGCTCAAAACTTTTTTCTTTTGTGCATTGGTTAAAGAGTTCCATAAAAATCGCTCGTCACGACTACGGTAACACCCTTTGCAATACCCTCTATTGTTAACTAAGCAAATACTTTTACAAGGACTTGGAATATCAAATATTTCAATTTGTTGCATAGCATACACCGCTTAGTTAAGGTCATACTTGCAGTATAGCGTTATTTTTAAACAAAAAAAAAGTAGCAATACTATTGCTACTTTTTACTTTATTTACTTAATGCTAAAGCGATTCAGGGCTTTTAACATTTATTTGTGCTTTACGATGAAATGGTTTTGCATACATAGCCAATACAAGTGGCTTAAGCTCTTCAGGTACCTGCGCAATACGTTGTTCAAATGTTGCCGTATCTGGAGAGTTAATTACCGACTCTTTACAACCACCAGCAATATAATTGCCTGGATGTAAGTAAAATGAATCTATTATTTGCTGGTCAATAGTGTTAGCAAGTTCCTCGGCGCTATCGCATTGTGACTCAATAGGCTGCCCAAAAGCTAAATGAACATGGCCCTTTGCCGTACTAAAGCCCTCAACAATGCTTAAAATATCTTCACCCACCGACTTAACATATTCACCATGTTGTTGCTTATGATAAAGCTCTTTAGCTTTTGCTATAGCACATGGCTCATATTGATAAGAAATAGACACAGGCACAACTTTTAACTCTTTAATGTATTCACCAAACTCTTTCTTTTGCTTTCGGCCATTAAGTTGCAACATTTTTAGTAATGCAGGATCGGTTTGATCAAAGCCATCTTTAGCGCGCCCTTCTTTTTGTGCAATCCAAATGGAGTGCCCGCCCATTAGTGAGTCATAAATATACGATGACAATTGCGTAAGGGCTTTTAGCATTTCTTTAGGGGCTTTAGCTGAGCGCTTAACAATAAAGCTTTTATTTAAACGCATCAGCTCTGTTATGTAGGGTATTTGCAGTAAATTATCGCCAATAGCTATTCGTACCGTTTTCATTTTATGTTGGTATAACCCCCAGTTAACAAGCGCAGGATCAAGCACTATATCGCGGTGGTTAGAAACAAATAAATAAGCTTGATTAGGATCTAATTTATCTAAACCTGAAAAGGTGACTTTTGACGTGGTGCGTTTTATAAGTTTATCTAAATACGTAGCAACTTCATTTTGAACATCTTCAACGCTCGTTACTTTTCCCCACTTTTTGCGTAGTTGGCTTCTTACCAATGGGCGGGCAATAAATGGCACTGCGGATAGAAAGCGCGGTAGGTTATACTTAGCAATGACATCTATAAATGCATCATCACTCATTAAACGCGCTAATGATGCGTTAACCTCATTGTCGTTGTAAGGTCTTATGTCTGCGTACTTGTCTTCTAATTCACTCATTACTGCATCTATAAAGTTAAAAAACGGCACGTAAAATACGTACCGTTTGTTTTATTGGTTTGAGTATAACTCAGGCAAACTGAAATGCGAACTAAGTCAGGCTATTGCATTTTTATAAAAACTAACAAGCACTCTAAAAAGTACATATATAACAAACAATTAAGTAATGCTCTTACCAGTTACCTTTCGCTTTGCTTGTAATGCTATGACAACTAAACGCAGAATAAGTGCGATTAAAATTACACCACAAATAAAGCTTAGCCAATATGGAAGCACCTGATGCTCTTCACCTAGTTGCGGGGAAACAACAAACCCAAACTCAGTTACTAAATAATCCGTTAAAAACCCAAAAATCAATGCAACCCCAATAACCCCTGTCAAATAAGCGAATACAGCACGCTTGCCAAGCTCATTAGCTACAACACCTAACGTAGCAATATTTGTTGCCGGCCCTGCGAGCATAAACACTAACACCGCTCCAGGCGATACTCCACTCAACAACAAGCCTGCAGCAATAGGCGTAGAAGCAGTGGCACAAATATACATGGGTATACTGATCAAAATCACCACAAGCATGGCAACAATGCCACTGCCCCACTGTGTTAAAAATGACTCTGGAACATAGGTCTGTACCAACGCGGCAAAGAATAAACCAATCATTAACCAGACCATGGTATCCGACAGAAGTTTATTGCAGCTAAAACTTATCGCTTGTTGTACTTTCTGCCATTGACTTTGTAATGCCTTGTTTGGTTTATCACAACAACTAGTTTGAACTTTAGGCTCCGCCGTTTTAGACGCACAACAACTGGTTTGAACTTCAGGCTCTGCCGTTTTAGACGCACAGCAACTGGTTTTTGTTTGAGCACCTGCCGCTGGCTTAGTCTGCAGCCTATCGGTATCTCGCCCAACTAACACACCTGCAACAATAGCACTGCAGATAGCAGCTATGGGACGAATAATAGACATAAACGGACCTAATAACACATACGATACTGAAACAGAATCAACCCCTGTTTCAGGCGTCGACACTAAAAACGCAGTAGTGGCACCTTTTGAAGCACCGGCGCGTCTCAATCCTATTGCAGCAGGAATAACACCACATGAACACAAAGGCATTGGCGCACCAATTAAAGCCGCTTTCACTGTGGTCAAAAAGCCTTCTTTACCTAAATGTTTATTTAAAAAATTTGCCGGTAAATATACATTTAATAACCCAGCAATCAGCAAACCAAGCATTAACCAAGGGGCAGATAATAAAAATAACTGCCAAAAATTATTAAGTAAGTCCATCGATGTCCTCCAAGGTTGTTAATATTGAACAGTTATAAGCGGGTTCTTGTCCACCACAGCACTTATCTGCCAGTATCGATAGCGATTGATGAAAACGTGTTAGCTCAGCAATACGCTCTGCAACTAGATCGCGTTTTTGTATCGTTAAATCTTTCACTTCACGGCACGAATGCTGGTGTTTTTTAAATTTAATTTGCAGTAACTCTCTGATCTCTAACAGGCTAAAACCAACATTTTTAGCACGCAAAATAAACTTCATTTGTTTGAGAGCTGCCTTATCATAATCGCGATAACCTGCCTCGGTTCGACTTGATGGCGTTAACAAATTGTGTTTTTCATAGTATCTTAGGGTATCTGTTGAGACACCTAACTGATTTGCAAACTCACCTATTTTCATTTGTTTCTCCAATGAGTATATTCTCAACTGATGCCAACTATAAACCTTAGAGCACACACCAAGGTCAAGTATTAAAATTTATTTAATTAGGACACATCATGAAAATTACTGTTCTCGATAACGCCACATTAGCAAATACATCACTTGCCTGTTTAGAGCAACTAGGGAGCCTTAAAACCTACGAACTTACTAGCCCTGAGCAAGTTGTTGAGCATAGCCAAGGGGCTGATATTTTAATTACCAATAAGGTCGTGTTAAACCGCGAAACAATTAGCAAACTAAAAAATCTAAAACTAATATGCGTGAGTGCTACGGGAACTAATAATGTTGACCTAGAGGCTGCAAAAGATCACGGCATTGCAGTTACAAACGTTGCAGGTTATTCAACACCTTCGGTTGTTCAACATACCTTCTCTTTAATCACAAACCTGCTTGGTAATACACACCGATATCAAGCTGATTGTCAGCAAGGTGCTTGGCAGAAAAGTGAAATGTTTTGCCGTCTTGACTACAGTTTTAATGATTTACAAGGCAAAACACTAACAATCATAGGCGGTGGTACACTAGGACACGCTGTCGCAAATGTAGCCGAGGCTTTTGGTGCAAATGTAGTTATGTCTGAGCGCAAAGGCGCACCATGCCGCGATGGCAGAACGCCTTTTGACGAAGCCATAAAAACCGCAGACATAATTAGTGTGCACTGTCCGTTAACAGAAGAAACGCGCAATCTAATTACCTTAAACGAATTTAAAGTAATGAAACCAAGCTGCATCATAATTAACACAGCACGAGGCGGTATTATTAATGAGGCGGATTTAACCAGTGCACTAGAGCAAAATATAATTGCTGGCGCAGGCGTTGATGTATTAACAAAAGAACCTGCTGAGCTTTCAAATCCGCTGGCAAATTATAAAGGGAATAACCTATTGCTAACGCCGCATATTGCGTGGGCAAGCACCGAATCAATTGTGCGATTAGTCAAAGAGGTAAGTTTAAATATTAAAGCGTTCAAGCAAGGGGAGTCTCGTAGCCGTTTAGTTTAATACTCGCCTTAGCCAAGTAACCTGAGCTCTGAATAGTAAATACCTTAATCATTGCTTGGGTTAAATAAACTAAAAAGTGGCTGTTTTTACTAATTTTTTTATTTTTTAAAATTAACGAAATAACCTAAAAAACGTAAACACTTGATTATAAATAAAATTTAAACTTGGCGTATACTTTGCGTTACTATCATTAATAATTAAGTAAAAATGATTAAGGTACATACAAAAATGAATAAATCTCTACTAGCAGCGGCAATTATTACTCCATTTTTAACGGGTTGTGTTATCGCCGTATCTGATGGTGAAGCAGAAACGCACTGGGCAGGTAATGACTCAACTAGCTGGCAAACTAAGCACAAAAATAATCGCGAAGCGATTTCTGAATTAAAAATGGATAGCAGCTACCAGTCGGTATTAACAACACTTAAAACCCCTAATTTTACCGAGTTACTAAAAAAAGGGGATGATGTGTATCAAGTCTTATTTTATGCAACTCATAGCATTCATTCTGATGGTAAAATGACTAAAGATGAGTGTACGCCACTTGTATTCAAAAACGATAAACTAGTCGGTATTGGTGACAGCGCATTAAATATGGTTAGCCACTAAAATACAAAAAGGCCAGTAACGTTACTGGCCTATTTTATTAGTGAGCGACCACTCTATTACGGCCAGCCTCTTTTGCTTCATACAACCCTAAGTCAGCTTCTTCTAATAATGAATGCTCTGAGGTTGAGCGGCCATCTTCCATGGTTGCAACGCCAATACTGATAGTTATACATTGTGCATTTAACGATGTTTTGTGCTCTATATTCAATTTGTTTACTGCATTTCTGAGCTTATTTGCAAACGCAATTGCTTCCTTTTTAGATACATCAGGTAAAATAGCCGCAAACTCTTCCCCACCGTAGCGGGCAATAAAGTCACTTCCACGTTTACATTGTGCCAATAAAGATTGTGCTACTTTTTTTAAACATTCATCACCGGCTCTGTGACCATATGTGTCGTTGTATCGTTTAAAGTAATCTATATCCATTAGCAGTACAGATAGCACTGAGCCCCCTCGTTTACTTCTTCGCCACTCTCGAGACAAATTTTCATCAAGGTAGCGTCTGTTGGGTATTTCGGTTAATCCATCTATGGACGCTAACATTTCAAGTAAATCGTTTTTTTGTTTTATCAGTAATTGATTTCGTACTCGCACTCTAACAATAGAAGCGCTGAATGGCTTAGTAATATAGTCCATCGCGCCTAGCTCTAATCCTTTTGATTCATCAGCATGCTCTTGATTAGCAGAAATAAAAATAACTGGAATAGCCTGGGTAATAGGATTTTCTTTTAACTTAATAATAAGCTCAAAGCCGTTCATAACGGGCATTACAATATCAAGCAGAATCAAATCAAACTGTGTAGTTCTTACAAAAGCAAGTGCCTCTTCTGCACTTTTAGCTAAAAACACGTCATGCTCTTCACATAACGTTTTTTCAAGCACTAACCTGTTAAGTGGATCGTCGTCAACTACAAGCACTTTAGCTTTTTTTGACATCCACCGCCTCCAAACCTCTAATAAATACAATAACCTGCTTCAACTGCATAATAAGCTCTTTTATGATTTGATCTTCAGGGTCATTGGTTGCTTTAAGACTTTTTTCGCACTGAAGCGCACAAGACGATAACCGCTTAAAACCCAAGTTACCCGATACTCCTTTGATACTATGCACTAAACGTACCAATTCACCTTTAACGGTACATTCGTCAATTTGTTGTAATTGGGTCTCACATAGGCTAGAAAATTTATCAATCATAGTATTAAGTAACGCCTCATCAGCACTAAATTGAGCTAAGGCAAATGCCCTATCAAAAAATACCGTTTTAGTGATCTGCATATCTGCAATAGCATCAAGTAGTACTTTTGCTACAACGGGCTTTGTTAAATGTTTATTCATACCGCATTTTAACGAACGCTCTATATCCGCAGG